>CALWBC010000321.1 GCA_944375755.1 uncultured Mediterraneibacter sp.
ATAAACTCCGGCCGGAAAGTTGTTTTTACTGCTTCCATCACACGGGTTCTGATATTCTGCTCTCTTCTCTCTTCTTCACTGTCTTCATTTCTGGAAAAACCAAGCGAACTCTTGCCGGTGATTTCCCGCGCGCCAATGTTGGATGTCATGACAATAATTGTATTTTTAAAACTTACTGTCCGTCCCTGTGCGTCTGTCAGTCTGCCGTCATCAAGAATCTGAAGCAGGGAGTTCCACACATCGGGATGGGCCTTCTCGATCTCATCAAAAAGGACAATGCTGTACGGTTTCTTCCGCACCAGTTCTGTGAGCTGTCCGCCTTCGTCATATCCCACATATCCCGGAGGTGAGCCGATCAGTTTTGACACTGTATGGGCTTCCATATACTCTGACATATCCAGACGGATCATCGCATTCTCATCGTGGAACATCACCTCTGCCATAGCCCGGCACAGTTCTGTCTTCCCGACACCGGTGGGGCCAAGGAAGAGAAACGATCCAACCGGCCGTTCCGGATCCGCCACGCCGGTTCTGCCTCTCCGGATTGCTTTCGCTACCGAGGACACAGCCTCATTCTGTCCGATTACCCGGCTGTGCAGAGACGCTTCCAGAGTTTGGAGCTGTTTGCTTTCATCTTCCGTCAGCATTGTAACCGGAATCTTTGTCCACGCCGCCACAACCGCTGCGATGTCATCCGCGTCCACTACGCTGCACTGCTCTTTCTGCCACGCAGCCTGTTTCTCTGTCAGTTCTTTTACCAGCGCGCTCTGACTGTCACGCAGCACCGCTGCCTCCTCATAGTTCTGGGCATCCGCTGCCCGCTTTTTCTGTTCGCCGATACGTTTGATCTCAGCCTCCAGCTGCATCAGATACGGCGGGATTGTCATCCCTCTTGTCTTAATCTTTGACGCCGCTTCATCCATAAGGTCTACCGCCTTATCCGGCAGAAAACGGTCCGGTATGTAACGTTCGGAGAGTTCCACTGCCGCGCGAACCGCTTCCGGGGTAATTGTAAGTCTGTGAAAAGATTCATATTTCTCTTTCAGCCCCATCAGAATCCGTACCGCATCTTCCTCATTTGGCTCCTCTACCATAACCGGCTGGAATCTTCTCTCAAATGCGGCGTCCTTTTCAATATATCTCCTGTATTCTTTCAGCGTGGTGGCGCCGATCACCTGAAGACCGCCTCGCGCGAGAACCGGTTTCAGAATATTTGCCGCGTCCATAGTCTCGCTGTTTCCCGCTCCTGCTCCCATAATCATGTGCAGTTCATCGATGAACAGAATCACATCTCCATCCGCTTCTGCCTCCTCGAGAAATGCTTTCATCCTCTCCTCAAAATCTCCCCGGAATTTTGCTCCGGAAAGCATTCCGACCAGATCCATGGAAATGATTTTCTTATGCCTGAGATTCGACGGAATATTTCCGTCCGCGATTCTCTGTGCCAGACCTTCCACAACCGCAGTTTTTCCCACACCCGGTTCACCGGTCAGAACCGGATTGTTCTTCGTGCGCCGCGAAAGAATCTGTATCATCCGCTCCAGGACGTCCTCCCTGCCAATCATCGGGTCGTAGCCGCCCTCACGCGCTTTCTCCGTGACGTCCAGACCGTATTTCTCCATCACAGCCTCCTCGTCAGCTTCCTCATCGCCATCTGATTCTTCATCCACAGCTCCATATACATGTTCCGGGGCAGTGCCCATAGCCATCCTTACTTCCTCGGGATCGGTCTCGAGAGAAGCAATCAGCTGCGCTGCCGCGCACTCCCCGGCGTCCAGAATCCCATTTAACAGATCCTCCGGCTCGATACCGGTGTGTCCGCATCTCTTCGCGTGCCGCTCGGCAATATGAAGCACCTGCTCCGCCTCACCCGATATCTGAACAGCCCGGAAATTTCCGCCTGCAGCGGCGCCGAAATCATACTGATGGAGATACTCTTCAATCAGATTCTGATCCAGCCCGTTCCTTCGGAGCGCCTGTCCGGCGGAGCCGCGGTCTTTTGCCAGCGCCCAGAGCAGATGCTCACTTCCGATAAACCCATGTCCCATATGCGCCACGAATTTCAGTGTTTCCTGAAACACATGTAGCGTCCGTTTACTGAAATGATCCAGATTAATTTCCATGTGTACACACCCCCTTTTCCATCATTGCGATATCATCCCTGATTCTCGCCGCCTCTTCATAGTTTTCCATCTCCGCGGCCTCGTTCAGCCGCGTGCGCAGTGCGGCGATTTTCCTTCTCTTGATCAGTCCCGGAACAGCGGTCTCCGGAAACGCCCGGTCTCCCAGCCTTCTCGGCTCCTGTCTTCCCGGCCACCAGCCGGTATATTTCTTAAATTCTTCCGTCTTCCCTGCTGCAGCCGCCTGCTGCCACATTTTCTGCAGACAGTCTGCGCACACCGGGACCTGATAGACCGTCCCCATCCAGTTTATGTAAAAAACTCGATCCACCTTTTCTTTATTGCAAAATTGACATTTCAAAACATGCTCACCTCTTTATATGGAAATACCGCCGGATATCGCCCAGCGTATTTCAATTTTTAATAATTAAGTTTTTAATAATATAGTGCATAAATTTTAAAATGTCAATAGTTAAATCACTGTATAATTTTCATTTCACAGTTTTTTCACGCATCCGGCAGAGCCGGCATATTTGCAGGCAGCATGCGCATTTGCGGACTGCCTGTGTATTTAGATGCTGCGTATTTAGATGCTGCGTGTCTGGATATTTATGTATAATTCTGTTAGAATATGGAACAACAGGACAAACGGAAAGAGATGTAAAGTCATATAAGAAAGAGAGGCAAAATCATGTCGGAAACTACTAATTCACACAAAATCATTCTAAGCGCAGACAGCACCTGCGATCTGGATCAGGAATTAAAAGAACGCTATAATGTCCAGTATTTTCCGCTGCACATTATCCTCAACGGAAAGGACTACAAAGACGGAATCGATATTACCCCGGAGGAAGTATACGGGGAATATTATAAAAACAAGGTTCTTCCGAAGACTTCCGCAGTAAATGTCTCCGAATATATCGATCACTTCCGCCCCTGGGTGGAAGACGGATACGAGATCATTCATGTCAATCTCGGGCACGCGCTCTCCAGTTCCTACCAGAACTGCTGCATTGCCGCGGAAGAGCTCGGCCATGTTCATGTGGTGGACAGCTGCAATCTCTCCACAGGCACCGGGCTGATCGTTGTCGCAGCCGGGAAGATGATTCAGGAGGGTCTGGATGCAGAGACGATTGCCGAGAGGCTCCGAAGCCGCACGCACAAATGTCATGCCAGCTTTGTCCTCGACACGCTCACATTCCTCCACGCAGGAGGCAGATGTTCCGCAGTGGCAGCTCTTGGCGCCAACATGCTGAAATTAAAGCCCTGCATACAGGTAAATAATGCGGACGGAAGTATGGGGCTTGGCAAAAAATATCGCGGAGCACTCGATAAAGCACTTATTAAATATGTAAAGGATGAACTTTCCCGCTACTCTGACATCAACACGGATCTGCTCTTCATTACACACTCGGGCATTCCCCAGGAGTACATCGACCAGGTCCGGGAAACAATAGACGGAATCATTCAGTTTAAAGAAATCCACATCACAAAAGCAAGCTGTACGATTTCCTGCCACTGTGGTCCGAACACGCTTGGTATTCTGTTCGAGACACTGTGATTCCGTATCATGCTGCAGAGGGAAGGAGATACGAATCATGAACACACGACCTGTATTTCACGGAAGTGATATAGAAAAAATATGCGAATACTATCATCTCAGAAAAGAAGAGATCATTAACTTTGGCGCAAATGTCAATCCGCTTGGACTCTCTGAAAACGTAAAAGAACAGCTTTGCGCTCACCTGGATTTGCTCTCCTCCTATCCGGACAGAGAGTACACCAGTCTGCGGAAGGCCATCTCGCGATACTGCCAGATCCCGGCTGACTTCATTCTTCCAGGAAACGGATCAAGCGAGCTGATCTCCCTGCTCATCGAGACACGGAATCCCAGACATGCGCTGATCCTCGGACCGACCTACTCCGAATATTCCCGGGAGCTCTCTTTGTCCGGGAGCACACAGGAGTATTATCATTTAAAAGAAGAAGATGATTTTCAGCTTGATGTGGACGATCTGTGCCAGACGCTGAAAGCCGGATATGATTTCCTTATCATCTGCAATCCCAACAATCCGACCTCGTCTGCGATTTTGCAGGATGATATGAGGAAACTGCTGAGCTTCTGCAGAAAATACGATATCTTTGTCATGATTGATGAGACCTATGTGGAATTCGCGCCGGATATCAGCACTGTGACAGCGGTTCCTTTGACAGAAGAATTCCAGAATCTGATGATTCTGCGGGGCGTTTCCAAATTTTTCGCCGCTCCGGGGCTGCGCCTCGGTTACGGGATTAGCGGAAATATGGATTTCCTCAGAGACATGAAAGAGAAACAGATCCCATGGTCGCTGAACAGCATCGGAGCATATGCCGGCGAGCTGATGCTCCAGGATCAGGATTATATTGACCGCACGAGGAACCTGATCTTATCCGAACGCAGCAGAGTGTACAATGCCTTATCCCTGCTTGATGACTATAAGGTATTTAAACCCTATGCCAATTTCCTTCTTCTCAGGATCTTAAAAGAAGGAAAGACAGCGTCTGATGTATTTGAAACTTGCATCAAACACGGTCTGATGATCCGTGACTGTTCATCCTTCCAGTGTCTGGAAGGAGAGTTTATCCGGTTTTGTATTATGATGCCAGAGGATAACTCACGGCTATTACATCAGTTGGGGACGTAGTAAAATTCACTTTTACTACGTCCCCAACTGCATTTCACCCTGTCCCTTTTTGCAGATACCCCCGTCCCTTTTTGACGGTTTTTCCACTGTCAATTTCGATGAAAACCCGCAGATTTACTAGCAGATCTCCGCTCCTGAAGGCATCTTTTTTTCCGGTACCATCAGTGACAGATTTCCATCAGCGTCTTCTGCACAGAGAAGCATTCCTTCTGACAGTACTCCTGCCAGCTTCGCCGGCTTCAGATTCACAAGAACCATAACTTTTTTGCCGACCATTTCTTCCGGTTTATAATGTGCTTTGATACCGGATACGATCTGTTTTACCTGGCTTCCGATCTTCACCTGTGAGCAGAGAAGTTTTTTGGATTTTTTCACTTCCTCGCAGGAAATAATCTCACCCACCTGGAACTGCATTGCACCGAACTGCTCAAATGTAATCTCATCCTTGGGTTCGATATCAATCACTGCTTCCTCTGCTCCTGCTTCGGACTCGTCAGCAGCTTCTTCTTTCGGCGGATGCAGTTCTTCTACCTTCTTCATCACTTCCTCCAGGTCAAGACGCTGGAAGAGGATCTCCGGTTTCTCTGTCACATGCCCGTCACCGAGCTGTTCAAGGATCTTTTTGCTGGTAGACGGCATGAATGATTCAAGCAGCCTTGCGCCTGCGGAAATTCCCTGAATCAGGTTCCAGAGCACTGTCTCCAGACGGTCTTTCTTCGCCTCGTCTTTCGCAAGCAGCCAAGGCGTTGTCTCGTCAATATATTTATTGCAGCGTTTAAACAGATTGAAAATCTCTGTGATTGCATCTGCTACCCGAAGGCCGTCCATCTTCTCGTCCACAGCCTTCGGCGTATTCTCCATTACGGCTTTCAGATCCGCGTCTACTTCTTCCGCAGCGCCCTTATCTGTCACTGTTCCGCCGAAATATTTATTTGTCATAGAGACTGTACGGTTCACAAGATTTCCAAGCGTATTAGCCAGATCAGAATTCAGGCGTTCCACCATAAGTTCCCATGTGATGACTCCGTCATTTTCAAACGGCATCTCGTGAAGCACGAAATAACGCACCGCATCCACGCCGAAGAAATCAACCAGTTCATCCGCATAGAGCACATTTCCCTTTGACTTGCTCATCTTGCCGTCGCCCTGCAGCAGCCACGGATGTCCAAATACCTGCTTCGGAAGCGGAAGGCCCAGTGCCATCAGGAAGATCGGCCAGTAAATCGTATGGAAACGGATGATATCTTTTCCGATCAGATGCAGGTCTGCCGGCCAGAGTTTCCCGAACTGCTCCGTGCTGTTTCCGTCTGCATCATATCCAATTCCGGTGATATAGTTGGTTAATGCGTCAAGCCATACATACACTACGTGCTTGTCGTCAAAATCAACCGGGATTCCCCATTTGAATGAAGTTCTGGATACACACAGATCCTGCAGACCCGGAAGCAGGAAGTTGTTCATCATCTCATTCTTACGTGAAACCGGCTGGATAAATTCAGGATGCGTATTGATATGTTCAATCAGGCGATCCGCATATTTGCTCATCTTGAAGAAATAAGCTTCCTCTTTCGCCGGCTGCACCTCACGTCCGCAGTCCGGACATTTGCCGTCCACAAGCTGGGACTCAGTAAAGAAAGACTCACACGGAGTGCAGTACATTCCTTCATAATATCCTTTGTAAATATCTCCCTGATCGTACAGTTTCTTGAAGATCTTCTGCACCTGTTTCTCATGATCCTCATCCGTTGTGCGAATGAATTTATCATAAGAAGTATCCATCAGATCCCAGATTCTCCTGATCTCTGTAGAAACGTTGTCTACAAATTCCTTCGGCGTAATTCCTGCTTCTTCCGCCTTCAGCTCAATCTTCTGACCGTGTTCATCTGTTCCTGTCTGGAAGAACACATCGTATCCCTGGCTTCTTTTATAGCGCGCAATCGCGTCCGCCAGTACGATCTCATAAGTGTTTCCGATGTGCGGTTTGCCTGATGTATAGGCAATTGCCGTAGTAATGTAATACTTTGGTTTTTCTGACATAATTACCTCCTTGGGGACGTAGTCAAATTCAATTTTGCTACGTCCCAAACTGAATTTTAGTGTGTCCCTTTTTGCATGTACCCCTGTCCCTTTTTGCGCACAGCCCTGTCCCAAAACGTAAAAAAACCGCCCTCTTATTTCCATAAGAAGACGGGATCTTCACCGTGTTACCACTTCTTTTCGCCTCACCCTCGCGGGAATCGGCCTCAGCAAGTGCCGGACAGCACTTCTCCGCTGTAACGGGCGGACCCATCGCAGCCTTACCGTATGTTCAGACCATCATCGTTTCCTTACCATGTCTAAATCCATACCGCTCGGTGCGCTGCTCGGAAGCCATGTTCATCTGTCTTCCCTCTATCCCTCTCAGCCCGGCATATGAAATATTGCAAGGCGCTGCCGCCTGCGCTCAAACCATTATGCCTTCGGGAATTCTCTGTAAGATTTCCGGCAGATTACTCTCTTCGTCATTGCGTTTCACAGTTATACTTTTGCTTATTCTGATCTTTAAAAAGGTTAGCACATCACGCCGGGAATGTCAAGACGCCGCCCTTTCTGCATGCCCTTTCTGCACCGGTCTTTCTGCAAATCACCTGTTCCGGTCACCCCCTGAATTTCCCAGGATTCTCCCCGGATTCTTCCTGAGCAGAATCTCGGCCGCGTCATGTCCATAATACAGATTCAGCAGATCAGCTGTCTCATCCAGTTCCGGATTTCGCAAAACCGGATCGTGGGCATCCGAAGCGACGATTCCCGCAATTCCTTCCCTGAGCATAAGATCTGCCGTCCGATACGCCCGCTGCCCGAACTCTCCTGCCAGGCTTCCCTTGTTAACCTGAAGGACTACTCCCGCGTCATACAGTGAATATAATATGTCCAAATCTCTTTTAATACAGTCATACCGCTCCGGATGGGCAAGCACGATCTTCCATCCACGCTGCGCAAGCCGTTCCAGCCCTTCCTGCATCCATCCCCGGGAGACATCAAATTCGAATTCCGCCAGAACCCATCTTCCTCCGTTCAGCGAAAACGGCAAGCTGTTTCTGAAGCTTGCCCTCAGATAGCAAAAGAGAGCCTCATTGACGAGAATCTCCATGCCCTGCACCACCTTCAGCTGAATCTTCTGCTTCTTCAGTTCTTTTCGAAACGCCTCCAGTTTCTCTGTATAATATTCCATATAGCGCTCTGAACCCAGCCTGCGGAGCCTCCCTCTGGAGAAATCTCCATGCACTGTTGCCGCGATTGTTTTTGTCCCGGCTGCCGCTGCCAGGCGCGCCATCTCCACGGCGTCATCCATGGACGCCGCCCCGTCATCCATCCCCGGAAGGATATGGCTGTGCAGATCAATCATTTTTCATCCCTCGTTCAGCTGCCGTCCGCAGTTTTTTCATCCGCCGTTCAGTTGCCGTCCGCAGTTTTTCATCCGCTTCCCACTCAAGCAGTACTTTATTCATCTTCATCCGGCTCTGCTTCATCCCCGGAGGCGTACCGATACCGGTCATACCCGTATCTTCTGTATCCGTAACCACCATATCCATACCTTCCATACCCATATTCACTGGAAGATTCCGGATAAGAATTAAACGCATATCCCAGCACCGCCGCCTTTCTTCCGCGAAGCCCGGAAAGCCCCTCCCGGATTTCCTGCTGCGGCACAAAATCATACTTCACAACATAAAGAATCCCGTCTGCCAGATCCGCCAGGATTCCTGCATCCTGAAACATGCCGGATGGCGGAGTATCGATAATGATATAGTCCATCCGCTTCCTCATTTCCTCGAGAAAATCTTTTACCTCCCGGCTGCTCAGAAGCGGCGCAGGCTGTTTCACGGGCAGGCTGCCGCCCAGAAACCACAACGTAGACCGCCTCACTTTCCGCACATATTCCCTGGGTGTTTTCCCGCCCCGCGCCACATCTGCAAGCCCCGGACCGCCATCTGTCTTAAGAATGTCCGCGTCAGACTGCTTCCGGAGGTCACCGTCTATCAGAAGCACCTGATATCCTTTTTCTGCAAATGTCTCCGCAAGATTAACGGCCAGCGTAGACTTTCCCTCCTCCGAAACCGTACTCGTAACCACCAGTGTTTTTCCCGCCCGGCCGGCCATCTCCTTTTCCAGACGGATCTGTAATGCTCGAATACTCTCTTTATACCCGTGGTGCACCCGTTTTTCCCAAACGGAAATGCTGTGATTCTGCTGCTTTTTTCTCGCTTTAAAATTCACCTGCGGAACAGATGCCAGACATCGCAGACTGGTTATCTGCTTCATCTCCTCCACACTGCGGGCCGTCTTCCGAAACAGCGCTGACAGCCCCAGGAAACAGATCGCCGCCAGCATTCCCGCGCCTCCGCCGATTCCAAGAGACCGAAGCAGGTCCGGACTGTTGCATGGCTCCTGCGGAGTTTCCGGTTCGTCCAGATAGTTAAACTCAATCTCGCCAAGGACAAACCTTGCCGTTTCCGGATAGAGCTCCAGCGCTGTTGTAAGAATTTCCGCCGCATCCTCTGCGTCCGGGCTCTCCACCGTCACAGTCACCACATTAGAATCCGTAATCGTCTCCGCCGTGATCGTACCGTTAATCTGGTCTGTATCCATGCGTTCCATGAGCGCGCTTCGAAAGAAACTGCTGTCCAGAATATATGGAAATGTCCGTGACAGCTGATCCGCCGTACTGCTGTTGTAGTAGAAACTGTAGCTGCCGCTTCCGCTGTCTGCCGTCCCCACAGTAAATGTGGCACTGCTTCGATACACTGGCTCATAACTCAGCACCTGAAATGCAAAATATCCTCCGGCGCCAAGTACAACCAGCAGAAGTACGATCCACCAGAACCGGATCAGATTCTTCCACATGCCCTCAAACAGCTGCAGAAGATCAATCTTGTCGGCATCCCGGTTCACCGGATTCTCATTTCTCTGTCTCTCCATGTCTCATCCTCTTTTCTTCCGGCATTCCCATCTTTTTGCCGGCTCATACTCTCGGCTCATGCGCCTGGCCCATACTCTCGGCTCATATGCCAGGCTCATACTCTCGGCTCATGTGCCAGGCTCATACTCTCAGCTCATGCGGCCGGTCCATACTCTCAGATCCTCCGCCTGGCTCGTACGCTCATGCGTTCTGCCTGCCGCCGCTGTACCGGTATCCCCGATATCCATACTCTCCTGCGCCCCGCAGCCATTCCCTGTGAAATGCATTGAGCACAAATCCTGCGAAATCTTTTCCACTCTGCCAGATCACATCTACTGTATCGTTAATCACACGGACATCAGCC
>CALWBC010000322.1 GCA_944375755.1 uncultured Mediterraneibacter sp.
ATCATCTCCCACGACGCACAGATTCCGGTACTTGCCCGCAAGCAGGCTGACCAGCTTGAACTGCACCGTATTCGTATCCTGATACTCGTCTACCATAATGTAACGGAAGCGCTCCTGATAGTTCTCCAGCACATCCGGCTGTGTGCTCAGCAGATGCACGGTCTTCACCAGCAGATCATCAAAATCAAGGGCATTGTTTGCCCGCATCTGTGCCTCGTACTCCCGGTACACCTTCGCGATCTTCTTCTGAGCGAAATCGCCGCCCGCCCGCAGCTCGAACTCCTCCGGGGAAATCAGTTCATTTTTCGCGGATGAGATCACGGAGAGAAGCATCCTCTCCTTAAACTGCTTTGTATCGATATCAGTTTTCCGGCACACTTCCTTCATCAGTGTCTTCTGATCATGCGTGTCATAGATGGTAAACCGGTTCTCATATCCCAGCCTGTCGATAAAGCGCCGCAGAATCCGGACGCACATGGAATGGAAAGTGCTGACCCAGATGCTCTCCGATCCGAATCCCACCAGATTATCCACTCTCTGCCGCATTTCTCCCGCCGCTTTATTGGTAAATGTAATCGCCAGAATGTTCCACGGATTCACGCCCCGTTCTTCGATCAGATAGGCGATGCGGTGTGTCAGCACACGGGTCTTTCCCGAGCCCGCTCCCGCAAGAATCAAAAGCGGTCCGTCCGTGTGATATACCGCCTCCCTCTGAGGCTCATTGAGTGTATCATATATGCTCATTCGTTTCTCCTTATCTTCGTAACCTTCATCTTGTACACTTCCGTCCATGTTTTCTTCATCGTTATCTTCTCTTTTCCTCCCGTTCATGGACTCTGAACTTACATTATATAGCACAACCGCAGGGAAGGCAAATAGTAAAACTTTTTCGTTTTTGCTTGTCATATAGTTTTCACTACTATATAATAGGTATACTGAGGTGATAATATGAAAATCGATACAAATGATATACTGAACAGCATACTGAAAAGTCTCGATCACGTTGACTATATCAAACCGGAAGAAATTCCGAATATTGACTTATATATGGATCAGGTCACAACCTTCATGGATGAACACTTCACATCGACAAAGCGCTATAGTGATGACAAAGTCCTGACAAAAACCATGATTAACAATTACACGAAGAACAATCTCCTCCCGCCTTCTGTCAAGAAGAAGTATTCCAAGGAACATGTTCTTCTCCTGATTCTGATCTATTATTTTAAGAATATTCTTTCCATTAAAGATATTGAAACTGTTCTGGAACCGGTCCGCGAGAAATATTTCTCCGGCGAGGGCGCGATCTCTCTGTCCGATCTTTACCGGGAAGTCTGCGAGATGGAAAAATCCCGCATCGAACCCATGAAAGCATCGGTAACAGAAGCCTTCGAAAAGTCTCTCACCGCTTTTGAAAATGTACCGGATGAAGAAGACCGAAACGAACTGAAGCTGTTCGCGTTCTTATGCAGCCTGAGCTTTGACGTGTATCTTAAGAAAATGATGATCGAGAAGATCATCGATGAGCTGGCACTCAAAGACAGTGAATAATATCCAGGTTCAGACAGAAAAATCCACCCGTCAGCCGGTCATTCATGCAGGCATGACGGCCGCATGCCGGGCTTATCGCGCAAAATTCAGCCGGAATCACAACCGTCTGTCATGATTCCGGCTCTCTTTTTCTCTCTGCCAGTCAGTTATTTGTTCTCTTCCTGACCGTTTTCCTCCTGGCTCAGCCGTTCAAAAACCATATCATATCCATCGTTTCCATAGTTCAGCGACCGGTTCACCCTGCTTATGGTAGCTGTGGACGCTCCCGTCTTATCTGCGATCTCAAGATATGTCTTCTGTTCCCTCAGCATTTTGGCAACCTCAAATCTCTGGGAAAGTGAAAGAAGCTCATTGATGGTACAGATATCTTCAAAAAAGATATAGCATTCTTCCTTGCTCTTCAGGCTGAGGATAGCTTTAAATAGATAATCCACCGCCTCTGTCCGTATTTTCTTACTCATAATATATATATCTCCTTTTCAAGCCAGTCAAAAAAATCAGTCTGAAAACAGATATCTTTTCGCTCCCCGTTTTAGACTACCCATATATTTTAGCACATTAAACTTTTAAAGTCCACCATTTTATCATGTTTTATGTGAACACTTCAGTCGTGCAGAGAATGGAAGCATTACTTTTTATACAGGTTCAGATACGGTCTGAGTTTTTCGAAATCTGTTGTCACTACCAGCTCCTCCGGGAAATTGCAGTATTTCAGGATCTCACTGACATTTGTAAAGTTTCCCGCGTCCACATCCACATGTGCATCGCTTCCAGTTGTAACCGGCACTTCATACTGTCTGCACAGATCGAGCATGGTCAGGATATTTTCTCTTGTTCCCTTGCGGCTGCTCTGAGGTCTCATAGATGAATTGTTCACTTCCAGAAGGGTTCCTGTTTCCTTTGCAGTCTTCACAAGCACCTCATAATCAAAGGGGAATCTTCCGTCATCCGGATGTCCGATAATATTGATATACGGCTTCTTCATCGCCTCAACATAAGCTCTTGTATTTTCCTGGAAAGTATGCTCTGATCCGTAACACGGCAGATGGATACTCGCCACCACAATATCCAGCTCACGGCAGGTCTTCTCCGGAAGATCAACCGTTCCGTCCGGATCCATGATATTTACCTCCGCTCCCATCAGAAGCTGCACTCCGAAAGCTTCCCTGGGAACCACGTCAAGATTCTGAAAGTAAAAAAGGCCGCAGGTTCCCGGCATCTCCGGCGCGTGTTCCGTAAGGGCCAGTGCCTGTAATCCTTTTTCTTTTGCCGCTGCCGCCATCTCCTTGATGGTACTGTACGCGTGGCCGCTGGCAATAGTA
>CALWBC010000323.1 GCA_944375755.1 uncultured Mediterraneibacter sp.
AGTATTCATATGCGCAAATGATTTCGTTGCCATCGACCTGATCCGCGCCCTGAAAAAATTCGGGATAAATGTGCCGGGCGATGTAAAAGTCACCGGCTTTGACAATTCGGCAGAGTCAAGGATCATCGAGCCCCACCTGACGACCGTTGACATCCCCAGTTCAAAGATGGGATATATCGCAGCGGATATGCTGCTCTCCCGCATCAGCGAGCCGGATATGCCCTACCGGATCACACATGTGCGGACAACACTGAAGTTCCGGGCTTCCACAGGGGATCTTAATTTCTGAGGGATAAAAATTCATAACCGTCCGTCAAGCCGCTTAATGTACGGTCAACAAAATAATCCATCTCCACTGACTAACATTTATTTCGTATAACAAGAAAACACACAATAATGGTCTATTATCATAGATCTCTTCTTCAATCTATAATAATAGACCATCTATGCGGGTTCCGTAATATTTCAAACGGGAAGTGAATGAATAAACGGCCGATCAATCACTTAACAGTTCCACAATCGCCCCATACAGCACCGGATTCAATTTCATACTGTACAACTGGTTTATGATCTGCAGGAATCCCGCTCCTGATTTCAGCAGTGTATACACCTGCTGTTTCTGATCATAAGGTGTCTGTGCTTTCATTAATATATTTTCCGCCCGTTTCAGCATACTGCTGTCTTCTCTTACCTCAGCGGTCAGTTTCAGAGTAATCCGAGCAGACACCGGAATATCAGAAAGGATTACTCTTGTGGATATTCCCCGAACGCCATCCTGGCATTCCCAGGCAGCGATCAGGTCATTTTGTGTCTCTCCGTTTATTTCCACTGTAACCGTCTGTGCTTTCAGGCCCACGAATTCCACACACCAGGAACGACTGCCTGATAATACCCTAAGATTTCCTTCTGCAGGGGAAATTATAAATTCCGTTTCATTTCCCAGGACACACTGTTCCAGTCTGGTAGAACACCAGTCAGCATCGCTATCCGAGGCTGTTATTCCTTCATCCTCCCACAAGGTAAATGCTCCGGAATCTCCCGTGAACACTCTGATATGAAGCTTTTCCGGATTTTCTGTAGAATTGCTTTCAAAAACACTCTGCTCATCCACCATTGGGAGGATAGCTCCCGCCTTTGCCAGCACAGGAATTTCTTCCAGGCTTCTGTACATATTTCTTCGGGTTCCGCCTCTGTAAATCTTTCCGGTAAAGAAATCGTACCAGATTCCATCCGGCAGCCACACAGTGACTTCCGAAAGCATCGCCTCACGGTCCATCGGAGCCGTCACAGGCGCAGCGATCAGTTCTGTCCCGAAGTAATACTGATTCTTCTGTTCATAGCTTTCCTGTCTTTCCGGATATTCATAATACATCGGCAGCATTAGTGGACGGCCTTCTTTTGAAGCCATCCGATTCATGGAATACAGATAAGGTACCAGCTGATGTCTCAACTGAAGAAACCGTATCATGATTTCTTTTTCAAAAGCCGGAAAATTCCAGGGCTCTTTACCAGAAAACAGATTGTCCGAACTGTGAAGCCTGTTTATAGGCGAAAATACGCCAAACTGCAGCCAGCGCACGGCCAGCTCATTATCTCTGCTGCCATGCATATGACCTCCGATATCATGACTCCACCATCCATATCCCACATTGCTCGCCGTGGCCGTAAAATAGGGCTGAAATTCCAGGCTTTTCCATGTGATATAAGTATCACCGGAAAAGCCAATGGGATATCTGTGGCTTCCGATTCCCGCATACCGTGAAAACGTCAGCCCTTTTCTTCCATTCCGTTTACTATCCAGATAATGATAATGATTCAGCATCCAGAGAGGATCAAGCCCTTTTACCTTGGAATGGCTCTGCTGCTGCCAGTCGATCCACCAGAAGTCTACGCCTCTTTCTTCATTCGGATGATGCAGATATTTAAAATAGGCATCCAGAAATGCCCGGTTTGTAACATCAAATTCAATCGTCTCTTCTCTCTCCCAGTCAGTCCCCAGCTCTTTTGCCATGGGCAGGTATGCTTCTTCATAGGCGCGTACGCCTGCAGCCGGATGAACATTCAGAGTGATCCTGTATTTTTTTTCATGCAGCCAGTTTAACAGCTTTTCCGGTTCAGGGAACAGATCCCGATTCCAGGTATAACCGGTCCATCCGCTTCCGTATTTTTCGTCCACATTGACCAGGTGCCAATCCATATCCATAACAGCAACAGAAAAGGGAATATGTTCTTTCTCGAAACGCAGGATCAGCTCCCGATACTCCTGCTCTGTATATTTATAATATCGGCTCCACCAGTTGCCCAGCGCATATCTTGGCAGTACAGGCATTGGGCCGCACAAATGATAAAAGTCTTTCAGACACTGCTTATAATCATGCCCGTATCCCCAAAAATAGATATCTTCTGTCTGCTGCTCCCGTGGCGTCACCCAGCCGTCTTCTGTCTGCAGAAGCGATCCGCTGTCATCGTAAACACTGAAGCCGTTTTTGGAAATCAATCCCCTTTCAAGGGGAACCGCTCCGTCCGCTTTATCAAGTGTCCGCGCGGTTCCGCCCAGGTCAATGAAATCCGATCCATAGTACCATGTACTTCTGTAATTGCTGAAATTACCGATAACACGGATCGAAAGACCGTTCGATGAAAAAGGCTTTCTGTCATATTCCAGCACCAGTTTTGAAGTCGTTATCGTCAGACATTCTTCTCTCTCACAAAGCAAGAATTTGGGTGTCGGAAAGTTCCGGTTTACTACTGCCTGGCTCGGACGATCCTCAAAAACTCCGTTTTCACTGTATTCCAGGCGAAGAAGAGATTCCGTCAATATGCTGATTCTGTATTTTTCTCCCTGAACTACCGCCTCAGGATTGACCATGATATTTTTTTTCATACTCTAATCTTCCTCCAGAATTTCCTGCGGTATGGCAAAGAACCATGTCAGAGCAAATGCCAGAATAAAAGTTGCAATGGCAATTACAATATATCCGAGCAGCTGACCGGGCGAATAAATAAACAGCAGAATTCCAGGCAGCGTACTGATTCCGTTTCCCGTACCCTGAAGTCCGAGAAGGTTAGATGCCATTCCAGCGAAACCGCTGGCAAGGCACATCATCATAAACGGTTTGATATTATATCGCAGAATCACACCAAACAATGCCGGTTCCCCGATTCCAAGAAGAGAGGAAATTGTAGCACTCTTTCCCAGAGTTTTCACGGAACGCTTTTTCGCCTTCACCGCAAGTGCAAGGCAGGTTGCGGCATTCGCAAACCCACCGAATGTATAGATCGCATTTACCGGATTAAATCCTGTGTTTGTTAAAATAGAAATCTCAAGCACGTTAGAAAGATGATGTATTCCTGTCAGCACAATCATTGACCAGAAGAATCCGATCAGGAAGCCTCCAATACCGAAGGGAAGTCCGATAAAATATTCAAGTACCGCAAGCACGCCGTTTTCAACGATATGAAGAGCCGGTCCGATTACAGTCAGCGCCAGAAGCATCATGATCACCAGTACGCAGAAAGGAGTCAGAAGCAGATCAAATGTCTCCGGAATGATTTTATGGAGTTTTTTCTCAAGCTTTGATCCGATCAGTCCCACTACAAACGCAGGAAGAACACTTCCCTGATATCCAACAATCGGAATCCAGCCAAAAAGATACAGAGGTGTAACTCCACTGTTCGGGTCCGCAACAGAATATGCATTCGGCAGTGCAGTATTAACAAGCATCAGACCGAGTACAATTCCCAGAACCGGATTTCCTCCGAAAGTACGAAATGCCGACCAACAGACGAGCGCAGGCATAAATGAAAAGGTTGTTCCTGTCAGTACCTCAAGCAGAGTGCTTACCGTTGCCGGTATGTCCGCTGTGGAATATCCGAAAAGCGAGAGAAAATTGTCGTTGAGCAGCGCGCCTTTCAGTCCGAGAAGAAGACCTGTCGCCACAATCGCCGGTATGATCGGTACAAATACATCACCGAGAGTTCTGACTGCCTTTTGAAGTTTTGTCTTTTTTCCTTCCTTTACTTCCTTTAACTCTTCATTTGTTGTAGCGCCGATATCAAGTTTCATCACTTCATTATAAACTTTATCGACGACTCCTGTTCCCAGGATAATCTGATACTGTCCGGCATTGTAAAAGACTCCTTTAACGCCTTCAACTTCTGTAATTTCTTTTTCATTTACCCTTTCTTTGTCGACGAGAATCAGTCTCAGTCTTGTCGCACAGTGCGCAGCTGATTTTATGTTTTTCCTTCCGCCTACCAGCCTGACGATATCAGCTGCTGTCTTTGCATAATTCAATGCCATTTTCCTTCCTCCTTTTCTTTTGAATAATGAATATTTTTCAAGTAAATGAAAGCGTATTCATTGTTTCATTTTTAATTGCATTTATTATAAATCAGCACTCTATTCAAGTCAACATGTAATTTTCTTTTTATTAAATATGAATAAAGCATATGTGATCTGAATTGACTTTTCATACGCTGAATTGTATAATATGGCCAAAAGATAATTGAGGAGTTCTATTATGGCAAGTATGAAAGAAATTGCGCAAAAAGCAAAGGTATCACAGGCGACTGTCTCCCGCGTTTTATCCGGACATCCTGTCGTAAAACCTGAAACAAGACAAAATGTCCTTTACTGGGCCAAAAAACTGAATTATCAGCCCAATGCTGCGGCGCGCAGTCTTGCCGGAAGCAGTACTAATCTGCTTGGCATTATATTTCCCGAAATTGCCAATCCGTTTTTCTCCGAGATACTAGATGCCCTCGAAGAAGCGGCAAATTTTGAAGGTTATCAGATTCTTCTGAACTGTACGCATAAAAGTATTGACAGGGAAAAAAATATTCTGAACGAATTGAAAAGACACAACGTTGACGGAATCATCACGATCCCTGTTTCCTCAGATGACAGCGCACAGTATTATAAGGCACTTAATCTTCCCGTGGTGGTTATTACCAAACAGATGGAAGGATTTAACTCGATTTCCGTATCCCATTATCAGGGCGGACAGAAAATTGCCCAGCACCTGCACTCTCTCGGATATCAGAAGGTAGGGTACGTTGGTCCGGTAAATCAGTCCACCTCTTCCATAAAATTTCAGGGTTTTCGTGATTTTATTGCTGAACATGACATGGAACTCTCGGATGTCATTGAAACACCGGTTCCCGCGACCATTGACAGTCTGGTTATGTATCAGACCACAAAGGAGTATCTGAATTCTTATTCTCTTCGAAGCCAGGCCCTGTTTGCAAATGATGATGTTACCGCCTGTGATGTCATAAGAGCACTGTCTGAAAAAGGATATTCGGTTCCCGGAGATGTTGCAGTCATTGGCTTTGATAACTCTCTTCTCGCAAAAAAGATGTATCCGAGTGTCTCTTCTCTCTCTCAGCCTCTGCATGAAATCGGTCAGCAGGCTGTACACCTGATGCTGAGAATACTGAACGGCGAACAGACAGAGGTATCCTCCTATCTTCTGGATACCAGGGTTATATCCAGAGATTCCACAGTCTCTACCATCACAGCTTAAAAATCTGGATCTGAAATCCGGATTACAGAAGAGCCCTGACATTCCGGTGGATCTACTCCCACCGGAACATCAGGGCTCTTCAACTGACTTTTGGCAGTGTTTGCCGCTTTTTTTATGTATGTTTTAATTCAAGATTTTAGATTTCACCTGTTTTTATACTGCCTGATCAGCTGCAATCAGCGCTTTCATGGCTTTTTCTGCCTCTTCCGGCATCGGCTCGTATGTGCCGAGCAGTTTGGAGTAGAATGTGGTGACTGCCATTTCTTCTGTATACTCTGTAGCCGCCATAGCTGCCTTCATGTTCTTTCCGCAGCAGAACATTCCATGGTTCTTGATCAGTACGGCTCTGCCGTCTTCTCCGATTGCCTTTGCGACTTTCTCTGCCACCTCATCGCTTCCCGGCATTGTGAACGGCACGATTCTTACCGGTGTGAACTCGCACTGCGGAGGAGTGATCGGACGCAGTTCTGTGTGATCTCCCATCGCCATAATAGTAGCGAACATTGCGTGTGTATGTACGGTTGCCTTGATGTCCGGTCTTGCGCGGAGAACCGCGGTATGCATCGGCCACTCAGATGACGGTTTGTAGTTTCCGTCCAGCCATTTTCCGTGAAGGTCGATGATTGCGATATCTTCCACTGTCATTCCCTTGTACGGAATTCCGCTCGGTGTAATTGCTACAATGTCTTCATTGTCATCGCGGAGCGCGATGTTTCCTGATGTTCCTGTAATGAGTCCCTGCTCAACTGCCTCAAGGATCGCATCCAGTACCTGTTTTCTGAGATTCTCGTATTTAATCATGATAATCTTCCTTTCTGCCGTTTGTTATTTTCTAATCAAAGTATAGGATTTCCTTTTCCTTTCCTCAAGCCGCATTTTTCCTCTACGTAAAGGAAATTTATATTATACACGCATTGCGGCATAGTAAGCGCCATTGATTGCCTGGTAGATCATTCCCACATTGCTGCAGTCTCCCACGATATAGTATTCATCTACAAGGCTGCAGAGCTCATCGACCGTGTCGTAGGGTGAACGGAATCCGAGAGCGCATACTACGGTATCAGCCTCAACGACAAACTGTTCTCCGTCTTTCTCACAGAGCACACCTTCCGGAAGGATCTCTTTTACGCAGGTATCTGTATAACATACCGCTGATTTTTCAATCTCCGGCATCAGTCCTCCACGGTAGAAAGAGTTGACTTCCTCCGCCACAGCGTGTTTCATTTCAATGACGAAGCATTCTTTTCCCTCATGGTGGAAGGAGACAGCCGCCTCAGCTCCTACAAGACCGCCGCCCATGATGGCAACTTTCTTTCCGAGCTTTTCCGG
>CALWBC010000324.1 GCA_944375755.1 uncultured Mediterraneibacter sp.
GGTGCTTGATACGGTCATCATGGGGAATGCCCGCCTCTATGAGATCATGAAGGAAAAAGAAGTCATCTACGCAAAGGAAGACTTTACGGACGAAGACGGTATCAAGGCAAGTGAGCTGGAAGCGGAATTCGCGACCATGAACGGATGGGAAGCAGAGTCTGACGCGGCTTCTCTCTTAAACGGACTCGGAATTTCCACTGACCTTCATTATAAATATATGAAGGATCTGACCGGTCCTGAAAAAGTCAAAGTGCTTCTCGCGCAGGCTCTTTTCGGCAACCCGGACATCCTGCTCCTCGATGAGCCGACCAACCATCTGGATCTGGACGCCATCGCATGGCTGGAGGAATTCCTCATCAACTTTGACAATACGGTAATCGTGGTATCCCATGACCGTTACTTCTTAAATAAAGTATGTACGCAGATCGCGGACATTGATTATGGAAAGATCCAGCTCTATGCCGGAAACTATGACTTCTGGTATGAGTCCAGCCAGCTGCTGATCCGTCAGATGAAAGAGGCGAACAAAAAGAAAGAAGAAAAGATCAAAGAGCTGCAGGAGTTCATCTCCCGATTCAGCGCCAACGCCTCCAAGTCCAAGCAGGCGACATCCAGAAAGCGCGCCCTCGAGAAAATCCAGCTGGACGAGATCAAACCTTCCAGCCGGAAATATCCGTACATTGACTTCCGCCCGAACCGCGAGATCGGAAACGAAGTTCTCACGGTGGAAGGACTCTCCAAGACCATTGACGGCGAGAAGATCCTGGACAACATCAGCTTTACGCTTGGACACGATGACAAGGTTGCTTTCGTAGGAAGCAACGAGCTGGCGAAGACCGTACTTTTCAAAATCCTGATCGGCGAGATGGAGCCGGATGAGGGAACATACAAATGGGGAGTTACCACATCACAGGCCTACTTCCCGAAAGACTTCGGCGGTGAATTCGACAGCGACTACACAATCACGGAATGGCTGACTCAGTATTCCGAAGAAAAGGATGTAACCTATGTGCGCGGTTTCCTCGGCAGAATGCTCTTCTCCGGTGAAGACGGCGTCAAGAAGATCAACGTGCTCTCCGGCGGTGAGAAGGTTCGCTGCCTCCTTTCCAAGATGATGATCTCCGGAGCCAACGTGCTTCTTCTCGACGAGCCGACCAACCACCTTGACATGGAAGCGATCACCGCTCTGAACAACGGCCTGATCAAATTCCCGGGAGTCCTGCTCTTTACGTCAAGAGACCACCAGATCGTACAGACAACCGCCAACCGCATCATGGAGATCGTTCCGGGCGGACACCTCATCGACAAAATTACAACCTATGATGAGTATCTGGAGAGCGATGAGATGGCGAGAAAGAGACAGACCTACACTGTTCAGACAGAAGAGGATGACTAAAGATCTGCAGATCCGTTATCCGAAGATAACGTACTGTAAAAACTGATGCCCCGCGCCAGAGCAGGGGGACTTTCCAGAGAGATAAGAACGGCGTTCTTATCTCTCTTTTTTGATACGCAAAAAGCCGGAAATCTCATTGAACAGGATTTCCGGCCCTTCTGGAAAGCGGAGACGGAGGGATTCGAACCCTCGTGCCCCGGAGGGCAAACGCATTTCGAGTGCGCCCCGTTATGACCACTTCGATACGTCTCCATATTTCATATAAAATGTTTTCGAAAGCCGTGAACAGACATTAACGCTCACAGCTTTTATATTATAGCAGATCGGGAATAAAATTGGAACCCTTAATTTTTCATCTTTTCCCCTTAATCCGCGTCAGTCCGTTCCCGTCCTTTTTCGACTTTTCCGGTCGAAAAGAGTCGAATTCTTTTGCTTGTCTGCCAAATTCTTACATTTTACGATATTATGTGTGTGAAGGAGGAGCAGTGTTCTCAGATTAAGGAGGACATAGAGATGAATTATGAAAAAGTTATAACCAACACGCTGGACTCCTTTGGAGTCAGCCGTTCCTACACAGGCTATGATTATGTAGTTTATGGTCTGATCCTCATCATGGAAGACAGGGAACGTATCGAATGCATTACAAAATCCCTGTATCTTGACATTGCAAAGCAATATAAGACAAGCTGGCAATGTGTCGAGAAAAATATGAGAACTGTCGTTCATTCAATTTGGAATTCACATAATACGGATCTGCTGGAAATTATCTTTCACAAATCCCATCGGGACCGCAAACCAACCAACAAAGAATTTTTAAAATACATGTATGACTATATCACTCAGGCAGGCAGTGAAATTACTGTTGCGGACACGCATGTTCCTCTGCTCTGTCCGATCTCTAACAGCTACTGCGAAGCGCTGAGCACATTCTACGTACGGATCAGCAGAACGCTGGAGTAAAAGAAAGCAGCAAAAAAGACCGGCTGCCGGTTATGCTGTAACGCACAGCACCGGATGCCGGTCTGTTTGATTCTGGCTATGTTCTGTCTGATCCGCCGAAACACTGTATCTGAACCTTCAGAAGAAGAGTCCTGTCTTTTACAGATCGAATCAGTACTGGCACAGAACCACTACTTTCTGAGGTGTTGTCTGCGCCGGGATACTGAACGTTGTCGCCGTATAGTAGACAAGAAGTTCCGTATTCTCCGGGCTGCACACATACTGCTGTCCGTTGAGCATCACCACATCCGTCATCGGTCCGATATTCAGCTTCAGAGACTGATCCGCCGATGTCAGGCTGTCGTCGAAATAGTCCAGCATCACCTGCTGTCCTCTCCGCAGAGAAGTGACGATTTCCGCCCGGTACTGCGGCGGATACACAGCAGGCGTCGGAAGATTCGTATCATAAAAAGCAGCGATCCTCATCCCCGGTCTGAGTCTGACATTATCGATAATCGTTGTCTCTCCGGTCACAATTACATTTACAATATTCGAGTCACTGATCAGGGACACTGTCATGGAGCAGCAGGAATCTCCCCGGTTAATTCCCTGAATAATGCCCTCCACCTTTTCAAACGTCTCGTATGCCATTGGAAAAGATCTCCTCACACAGTCTTTTCTACCATATTATGCATGGCAGGCCTGTCAGGTACATTGCACCGGATTTTCGGAATTTCCCCTTTTCCCGGATTTTTCGTCTGTTTCCGCCTGTTCTTAATGTCTCTGGTCCATATTGCTTGAGGTCTCGCAGACCCTTGCCGAATATCACGGCGGTTCTTGTCCACCATACCAGTGGGCAACA
>CALWBC010000325.1 GCA_944375755.1 uncultured Mediterraneibacter sp.
CATTCGTGATCTTCACCGCAGGCAAAACCAATACTGTATTGAACCGGATATTCGGCGGTCCGGTTGCTTATCTGTACTTTTTCTTCAAGCCGGGCGGAAAACTCTTTAATGAGCCGGGAATGATCAGGCCCATAAAAAAGAGCGAGAAATTCATCTCCACCGTTTCTTGCGGTAAACCCGTATGGGGCCGCCGCATCGAAGAAAGCTGTGGCGAAATCCCGGATCAGAATATCTCCCGCGAAGTGTCCGTAAGTATCGTTGACCGCTTTCAGACCATCCAGGTCAGCTACGGCAACGGCCATGTTATCCGGATTGCCGCAGCGGGATACATAGAGATCCGCACTCAGCCGATTGGGAATGCCGGTCAGACTGTCAAAATATGCCGTTCGGTACAGCAGCTGATATTCTTTGTCCTGCTGACCTGTTATATAGAAATAAAACACGGCGAATAAAAGAGAAATCAGACTGACACAGCCTAAAACATAAAATTTTTCAGTAATTGATACTGCTCCCGTAATGATTACGAAAACAAGATTGAATATAATAACAGCTAATGTTAAGTATCTGCGTTTATTCATTCGCAACTCCATCCATATTTAAAATGATTTTCATTTAAACTGAAAATCCGAAAACACCTGAGAATAGAAAATATTAATTTGCAGTCCTTCTCACTATTATAGACTGATGCAGAATGGAAAACAGTCCATTTTTTTCAAAAAATTTTAAAAAAATTGTTGAAACATGACCTTTTTTGCGCAGGCATTACGTCTTTAATTACTGGAGGAAAAAGTGCGCCCTTTTTCAATTCGGAATATACGGTGTACGTTTCCGCTGAACGAGACATCAGGCGGTTAAGGGGGGAAGAACCGCAGGTTTATAAAGAAAGGAGGGAAAAGAGATGAAGAAGATGAAACGGCTGCTTATGTTTGCGCTGGCAGCAGCTATGACTGTTTCCAATGTCGCCTATGCGGCTCCGGCCAGTGGAGAACAGTCCGAATCAGATGCAGTCGATCAAATCTCTTTTGAAAATCCCGAAACAGCGGCAGAAGATCTTCCGTCTGAAGATGGAGAGAATATCAGTGGCGGGGAAAACGCTAAGCAGATATCGACTGACGCAAATCAAATGCCGGCTGGCTCAACTCAGATATCCGGAACAGATGGTGCGGAAACAGGAGAAACCGGAGAGGAAGAAACGACGACAGACGCGGAAGGAACGAAAGAGCAGTCGGAAGCAGAAGAGGAAGAAGGTTCTGCTGAGCGACCGGAGGGGGAGAGTATTGAAAACTCTCAGGAGCCGAGCGGCACGGATACAGCGGCAGTGGAAGAGAAAATTGCGGCAGTGATGCTCAGCAGAAATTCCCTGACAGCAAAGCGGATCGAAGTCACCGTTGTAGATGAAAATAATAATGTGATCGAGGGAGTACAAAGTACAGTCCCGGAAGGAGTATGTGAAAATACTGCTCCTGAGATAGACGGATATGATTTTGTTAACGCGACGGTGAACGGTGATGAAATTTACGAGCTTGGCTCGTTTAACAATACCGTTTATTATGTGCCGGCTGACGATCATAATACGGGACTTCTGCTGGGAGATTCCGCGATTGTGTTTCACTATGAGACACACCTGGAGAAATACAGTATCTCCTATCATGCAGATCCCGATATCAAAATAGAAGGCCCGGATGAAGTGAAAGAAGGAGATGCTTATTCCTTTACGGCGATGCCGGGCGGAAAAGGCAGGAAGCTTAATGTTACAGTCAATCATGCAGATTACACGGATCAGGGAGTACTGGTTGACTCCGCAAGCGGACTGACCCGCTATACGGTGGAAAAGGCAGCGGAGGATCAGCAGATCGTTGTAACACAGACAGACATTTCGAGTTATCTGTTTACTTATAATAACAGCAATATCCGACAGGGAAGGGTGATTTCTCCGGCTGACAATACGGAGATTGAAGCTGGCAGCAGTTTTACGTTCCAGGTAATAAGTGATGTCGGCAACAGGCTGACCGGAAATCTGTGGCATCTGAATTTGCTTGCGATTAATGGCGAATACATAAATGTGCCGTCTGATTTTTCAGAAGGGGCAACGGCGGAAACGGTTCTGTCATCCGGGGAGAAGGTAACAGTAACCTTGAAGGATAATCGGTATGGCATTGAATGGTGGCAGATGAATCGATACTGCTATCAGTATGATGTGACGGTGTCTGATGTCTATACTGATATTGCGGTGACAGACGGAAACTTTAAGAATGCTTACAGAAATGAAATTATTCTGAAGCAGCTGGATGGAGTGGCTGGTATTATAGGCTGGGATTATGCTTCCAGGCGGCCGGATAATCAAAAAGGAGCTTATGTAGAAGGTACAGTCAACAGCGTTTACGAACAGACAGAGTCAACAGGAAATGAATTCTATTTTAATCTGGAACCGGGCTATACAGCTCCTGATGTAACAGTACTCGCAAACGGAAAAGAGACTGGAATTACAGTAACCAGAGTGGAAGATATGGATCCTTCGGATATTACCGCTGAAGGGTATGAATACCGGTTTAATGTTCCAAATAATTTGTCCGATAATGTAGAAGTATATATTGCATCAGAAGTAAAAACATACACGATCCAGTATAAAGTGGACGGGGAGATCTCGAAAGAAGTTACGGACAACGGAAGCTATACCATATTCCCCGGAAATAATAATGAGACATTTATTAAAGGGGAGCCTGCATATGACGCTTCAGAATACATATTCAGTGGCTGGAGATATCAGAACAGAACATATCAGCCGAACGATGTGTTTGTATTTGACGAGGACCGTGTGCAGGGGGCGGATGAAAACGGTGTAATTACGCTGGAGGCTCAGTTTGATAAAATCGAAGACAGCCAGTATGTTCCCTATACGATTGAGTACTGGTTCCAGACTCCGGATAAAGGTTACGAACAAAGAGCAGATTATGCGGATAAAACCGGATATGGGATAAAGGATACCGTTCTGTTTTCATATGATGTGCTGACCTGGAAGATTGAGGGATATGTACTGGACGTGTTCAGCAGTGATATTGTTCTTACTTTAAATTCAGACGGCAGGAATGTGGCGGAAATTTATTTTGATCTGGATATAAATAATAACAGGATTCCGGATGATAAGGAAACAAAGTATGGACTGTATTATGATTCAAACGGAGGAACAGGAGCCCCGGAAAATATACCGGAAATGTATGTCACCGGACAGAATGTAACTCTCGATTCATATATAAAACCAACGAGTGCGGGAACGGTTTTCATCGGATGGAGTGAAACAAAGATCAAAGAGGCATTGACTTCAGAACCGGAAGAGGGGCTCCTGATCACAGATGTTACCTTTGGATCGGCAGATAAAACAGTTTATGCGGTATGGGCAGCTGATGAGAATCATAATGGGAAACCTGATTTTGCAGAAAATTCTGTGACGATCACATTTGATACAACTGACACGGCGAAAGGATATTTTGACGGGGAATCTCAGACGAAGGAATCGGTCCTTCTCCCAGGAACAGAGCTGACGACTCCGGAAGGATTTACAGAGGTGGAAGATGACGACTATCTGTTTGAGGGATGGACAGATGAAGAAGGCTGCGAAGTAACGGTTGTGCCTGAAAAAGATACTTTTGTTATGGCTAAATGGGCTGAGGACAGGAATCATAACGGGATACCGGACAGCCAGGAGCCCGAGCCAGAACCGACCCCGGAACCAGAACCGACCCCTGAGCCCGAACCAGAACCGACCCCGGAGCCGGAGCCAGAACCGGATCCGACACCCGAGCCAGAACCGGATCCGACACCCGAGCCAGAACCGACCCCGGAACCGGATCCGACACCCGAGCCGGATCCAACCCCGGAACCGGATCCAATACCGGATCCTGAGCCAACCCCTGAACCTGATCCGGTTCCGAATCCTGTGCCAGATCCCGTTCCGGAACCTGAGCCGAATCCTGAGCCGGCGCTTGAACCTGACCCGGTCCCGGATCCTGAACCAGATCCCGCGCCGGGACCGTCACCGGATTCAGATTCGGAAGATCCGGGAAATCTGATTACGGTGATTCCCCCGGTGATACCGGAAAAACCGATAATTACGGTCCGGCCGGTGATTATGGATTCAGAAGCGAAATCAGAGGAACCGGAGCAGAAGGCAGTGAATCCGGAAGCGCTGGAAGAACAGCTTCCGGAAGAATCTGATGATACAGATACTGCAGTTGCCAGAGAGTTTTATAGTTTGAGTGTAATTGGAATAGAAAACGGATATGAACGTCAGGCCAGAGTGGATGAAGACGATACACCGAAGGGAAACAGAGGAGATTTAAAGGACGAGGATGCGGATAACAGAGAACCTGCTGATACGCCATGTATTCTCCACTGGATTCTGTTTCTGGCTGCAGCGTTTACAGCGGTGTTCTTTATAGTTGACGGAAGCAGACGCAGGAAGCGGATTGAGAAGCTGAAACAGGAGATTGAAGAGATTAAAAAAGGCAGAAGCTGGAGGTAGATGATATGGGTGTAACACTTGGGTTTTGTTTTTGGGATCTGATCGCTCTGCTTGTTTTATTCGTAACTGCCGCTGGTTTTACCATCCGTACAGTAAGACTGAAAAGACAGGAGAAAGAACTGGAACGTGAACTTTCCAGTATATATGCGGATCAGACATCCGGAAAAAGCAGGTGAGTTTCAGGGAGGGTTCTGCTGCTGTTCAGAACCCTCCCTTTTTTTTCACAATATAGATCGGCCTTCGTTTGCTTTCCATATAGTCTTTTGAGACATACTGTCCAATGATGGAGATAAAGAACATCTGTATTCCGTTCAGGAGCAGGATCAGACATACAAGCAGAGGCACGCCGGAGAATCCTCCGCCAGACCATACAGCGCATATTCCGGTGAGAACAGCGGCAATAATAAGCAGCAATCCCGTTGAGCCGGCCATGGTTGCCGGGGCGGAGGAAAAGGAAAGTATGCCATCCACCGCATATCGGAACAGGGAGCGCAGAGACCATTTTGTCTCGCCGGCGGTGCGTTCTACATTGTGGAAGGGAATCCATTTCGTATCAAATCCGACAAAAGAAAAGATCCCTTTCATATACCGGTTGTATTCTTTCAGTTCCAGTATGGAGTCTGCCATGGCACGATTCATCATGCGGAAGTCGCCTTTTCCGTCTCCCATATCCAGATGGCAGAGTCTGCCTATTATTTTATAGAATGCATGCGAAAGTGCGCTTCTGAGATGTTTCTCTCCGTTCCGGTCTATTCTCAAACCCGCGCAGCAGTCATATTTCTTTGATTTTACAACACGGTACATTTCTTTTAAGAGTGACGGCGGATGCTGCAGATCCGCATCCATGAATACACAGTAATCTCCGGAAGCGTTTTCGAGACCGGCATACATGGCAGCTTCTTTTCCGAAATTTCTCGAAAAGGAGAGATAGCGGCATCGGCTGTCTGAATCAGAAAATTCCTGAAGAATCTCGGGAGTTCGATCCCGGCTTCCGTCATCTACAAAAATGAATTCACATTCGGCTTCTTTGATGTTATCAATTTCCCGGGTTACTGCGCGATAGAATTCCGGGAGCGCTTTTTCCTCGTTATAGCAGGGAACAATAATACTGATTTTATCCATGACAGGGAACCTCCTTTTTGAAAACTTTATATTTGCAGAGCACGTAATTTCCGATTACTGTTACTACGCTTACCACCACTTTTGCAGGCAGCGGAGCAAGACTGATTCTGCTGATCAGCAGCCACAGAAGCAGATTTTCCAGCAGAAGGGTCAGAAAGCGGAGAGAGGCAAATGATGCAAGCTCGGCAGGAATCCGTTTCCTGGAGTGGAAGACCAGACGCCGGTTCAGAAAGTAGGCGGTCAGGACTGCGCCTGCCCAGGCGGCGCTGTTGGAGACGAGGTAGGGGAGATTCAGCAGCAACAGTCCTGTGTACAGCAGATAATTGACAAAAGTTGTCACCCCGCCGCAGATGAGGTAGATGATCAGTTCTTTGTTTGTCTTCATAAAGATTCCTTCTTTCTTTTAGAATTCTTGTGTTTCACGGTTTGACGTATCCTTCTGAAGGAGAACCACAGAATATATCCCGCAGCAGACAGAACACTGATGATGTATCCCGCTTTTTGTCCGGGCGGGGTAAAGAGGATGTCGATCCGGTGAGTTCCCTGCGTAAGCGGCGTTCCGGCGAATGCTTCGTTGACGCGGATTACCGGCTGAAGTTTTTCGTCCACATAGATCTGCAGTCCGTTCTGCAGGGGGATGACGGTTGCCAGATACCCGTCTGAGCCGGCAGTAACCGTACCTGACAGAACCGGACAGGCAGAAGCAGAGCTCCCCGAACCGGGCAGTGAGGCTTTGCTGTCCCCCAAAACGGAGTTTTCCGGCTGCACAGGAGTATATTCCTTCGCGGTAAGCAGAGTCTGATCATACTGGTGCCAGTTTATACTGTTAATGCAGTAGTGTCCTGCGGAGAATGTAATCTCGAGAAGGTTTACACCCTGTCCGGAATCATATTCTGATTCGGGAGAAAACTGATAATGAAAGCGCGTGTTCCCGTTCGGGTACGGCGCGAAAGCTCCTGACAGCTTGTTTCGTATTGTATTGATATCAATTACAACGGCCTGTCGGGTCAGGTTTTCCACTGCAAAATCCAGCAGCAGAATCTTTCCGGATACGGGATTATTGATGGCAAGCTTCAGCGTACAGGTATGCTCAGCGGTAATATCATATCCGTCGGCAGTCTGTTCTATCCGGAGGCCGTCAGGCATATGTGCGATGGAAATTTCCGGAGAAAAGTCCTCCATGGCACAGTCGAAGCTGGGATCAGACTGGGACTCCGCTGAGGAGCCGCTCTGCAAAGCAGAGTGTCCGCCGGTCTGGGAAATGCCGGAAAGTGACGATGTATCCACCACGGTTTTGCGGGTGATGAGATCCAGCTTTTCCAGCGGATCGCGCTGATCAAACCAGTTCTGCGGGATCGTGTCAGCAGTAAAATACGCTGTGGGAAGAACATTTTTGTTCTCGGCAATTACCACTGTGTCATCTGTATTTTCCGAAGCTGCTGCTTCATATCCCAGAGGAATATGGCTGCGATCGGTCTCAAGATATCGGACACCTAAAAGCTGCAGGAGAAATGGATTATCCGATGTCAGCAGAGCAACCCGGTTGTTGATCCGTATTGGTGTCAGCAGAGTGTCGTAATACAGACTTGAATAGGCCTGACTGGTAACCGAAGAATACATGGTGCTCCGTGTATAATCACCGTTCCGCTTATTTCCGCTTACGAGAGGGCTTACAAGGCTGTCAAAATGGTAGAGCGGATGGAAGGAAATCTGGTCTGTTTCGCCGGAGGTGAGTCCGGCTGTAAGATCGGACCTGGCAACCCAGTCTTCGGTCCTGGCGGTTGCCACATACATTCCGACCGGCGCGGCGGCAAGAAGAAGGACTGACAGGGAGGCCAGACGTCTTCTCAGTTTCGGCAAAGCCGTGATACCAGAGCGACGGATCCCTCTGCTTAACAGACAAAGCAGCAGGAGCAAGACGGTTTCCAGAATGCTCCAGGGTCCCTGAGGCTGGCCGGCCAGAGTCCAGAGAATCCCCATGGGAATCATCAGGGCAAACGGCCAGAGCAGAAACCGGATCCGGCAGCAGGAACAAACCCGCTTGTGCAGGGTGATACAGCGGATACAGTGCAGGACCAGCAGCGGCATAAACGGGATCAGGATTTTCGGTCTGGCATATAACGTGCCATTTAGAATCCATGAGAATATGCCAAACAGCCCGAAAAGCAGAAAGAGGATACTATCTCTGCGCAGACGTCGGTACTGCAGCCCGATGAGGATGGCGTAAAAACAGATCATCGACAGGCCCATGC
>CALWBC010000326.1 GCA_944375755.1 uncultured Mediterraneibacter sp.
GAACTGGAAGATATCATGTATGATTTTATCAACGGGGATATCGACGTTCTTGTTTCCACCACGATTATCGAGACGGGCCTGGATATTCCGAATGCAAATACCATGATTATTCAGGATGCGGACCGCTTTGGCCTGTCTCAGCTCTATCAGCTCAGGGGGCGTGTGGGACGATCCAACCGTATGGCATACGCGTTTCTTTTATACCGAAGAGATAAGCTGCTAAAAGAGGTGGCGGAAAAGCGTCTTTCCGCGATCCGGGAGTTTACCGATCTGGGATCAGGAATCAAGATCGCCATGCGGGATCTTGAGATCCGCGGCGCCGGCAATCTGCTCGGCGAGGCACAGAGCGGACATATGGAGGCAGTGGGGTATGACCTTTACTGTAAGATGCTGAATGAAGCCGTGCTTCAGCTTAAAGGCGTGGAGACGGAAGAAAGCTTCAATACTTCCATTGATCTGAACATTGACGCCTATATCCCGGAAAGCTATATCCGCAATGAATATCAGAAGCTGGATATCTACAAACGTATCGCTGCCATTGAAAACGAGGAAGAACTCGATGACATGATGGAAGAGCTGATCGACCGTTTTGGCGATATCCCGAAAAAAGTCCAGCAGCTCCTGCGAATCGCGTCACTTAAAGCTCTCGCTCATTCCGCCTATGTGACAGCAGTAGAGCAGAAGGGAGATACCATCCGTTTTACGATGTATGAGAGGGCGAAGATCGATCCGCAGAAGATACCGGCACTTCTCGCAAACTATCGGGACAGCCTGATATTCCGCACCGAGGAGCCTCCTTATTTTCAGTACCAGAAACGCGGGCGAAGCGGGAAAGAGACCGCGGAGAATGTACTGGAGACTGTAAAAAAAGTGCTGGAGGATATTAAGAGTCTGTCAGCTGTTTGATTCATTAACAGACAATTTCAAAACAGACGAAACCAGAGAAAAATTTCAGAACGTATTTCTGCAGAGATGGAGATGCGTCCGGATTTCCCTCCGAAGTCACCCTCCCACATCTCCATCTCTGCAGAAAAGGTCTTGAAACGGGGGTGGTTTCTAAATGATTCAAATTAATGCACAAAATATCTGAAGTGTTGAATATTTTGTGATTGATACTTGTTCCCCATGTGAAAAAAAGGTATAATGTATCAGTGTATGCGGGCCCCGGAAATCAGGGAATCCCGTGTGAATAAGAGGAGGCAGTGATATGATACGTTTAGGAAGAAGAGCTGCGGTTCTGGCAGCGGCGGGGATGTTAGCCGCAGTGTCGGTTACAGGCTGCAGTGGTTCCATCGATACAGATGAAGTGGTGGCGACAGTTGGCGACGAGGAGATTACCCTGGGAGTGGCGAATTTTTATGCCCGGATGATGCAGGGACAGTATGAGACCTACTATGCACAGATGATGGGAACTACCGGTGACGCCATGTGGACCCAGGAGGTCAGTGACGGCGTGACCATGGAGCAGTCTATGAAAGACAGTGTGATGACAACGCTGGAGAATATGTATGTAATCTCTCAGCACGCTTCTGAGTATGACGTAAGCCTGACGGATGAGGAAAAGGTCGCGATTGAGGAAGCGGCTCAGCAGTTTGACGCAGATAATACGGACGAGGCAAAGGAAACTGTGTCCGGATACAGACAGGATATTGAGAAATACCTTGAACTGGCAACTATTCAGAATAAAATGATCCCGAAGATGCAGGAGGGAATAGACGAAAACGTTACTGATGAGGAAGCGGCGCAGAAGAGCATGCAGTATGTGTTCCTTTCTTATACGACTACGGACGATGACGGAAACTCCGCAGATCTCTCTGATGATGAAAAAGCTGCTCTTATGACAAATGCCCAGAGTCTCGTTGACCGGGTTCGGGCCGGGGAAGATATGGAGACCGTGGCCACAGAGCTTGGAATGACGGTAAATACGGCTACCTTTGATTCAGAGAGTACAAGTCCTAATTCCGATCTGATCGCGGCAGCGGATGCTCTCGCAAATGAAGGGGATATCACAGATCCGGTTGAAACGGATAACGGAATCTATATCGGCAGACTGACCAGTCTGCTTGACCGTGAGGCAACAGATCAGGAGAAGGAGAACATTATCAGTCAGCGTCAGCAGGATCAGTATGATTCACTTCTTCAGGAGTGGAAAGATGCCATTGATATTACTGTAAATGACAAAGTGTGGGACAAAGTTGATTTTGTTGATACGGGTGTGTCGATTACCACATCTCAGGAAGCGGAGAACAGTGACGGCGCATCAGCGGATGATGGCGCTGCGTCTGCCGACGGCTCGGATACATCCGGAGAGTCAGCAGAATAATGACTGAAGATGACGATTAAAATTAAATAAGCAATAAGAGAAAAGCATCCGGAAATCGAATTCGGTCTGAGTATGATACCAGCAGAAATGATTTCCGGGTGTTTTTCTGCTTTCCTCACAGCGCACATCTAGATAAAAATAAAGTGTGAAAATTCTGCAAAAATGAAATAATCTGCAAAATTTCACACTTATTATATGCTCCTGATATAGATTCTGTTTTTGCGTATTCCTGCATCCGGCAGGGGAGAGGAAGACGCGGAGTAATATCATTTATTTCCAGAAATCAGATATACTCCAGTTTCTCGAAGTAGTGCATGAGAATATCCGAGCAGTTCTCCAGTCCGAGCTGAGAGGTGTCGAGGATCATGTGATAGTCATTCACGTCTCCCCAAGTCTTTCCGGTGTGTTCATAATAGTAGGATGCTCTCTGTTCATCAGTTTTTTCCACCAGTTCCTTTGCCTCGTCATAGCTCAGGTTTTTCGTGTCCATGATCCGGTGAATCCGGTCTTCCTTGTCTGCGCAGACAAAGATATTTAACACATTCATACGGTCCTTGAGAATATCGGAAGCACAGCGGCCGAGGATGATACACGGCTTTTCCGCCAGTTTCCGGATCGCTTCGGCTTCACTCTCGTACATGTGATCATTGATTTTCTGTTCGATATAAGCCTTGTCATAAACCGGTATGTCGAGCTGTTCGGAAAGTTCTTTGGCAATGACGCTTGCCCCTGTACCGAAACGGCGGCTCATGGTGATTACTAATTTCATAAGAACTCCTCCTTTGTAGACATGATGAATAATTGACTGCAGCGGTGCAGCTTATGCGATTTGCAAAATCACCCGGCTGAATCGCTGTCAGCAGATGGGAAAAGGGCAGGATTGCTCTTGCCCCTTTTCCATACATCTGTTATTATAACACTTCTTCAGCGATTTGTCTGCTAAGACTTTCTAATTCTTCTCTCTGTGCGTCTTTGACAGAAGATTTGATGGTTACAGCGGTTTCCATCAGCTTCATATTTTTCATTTCACCGATTTTTGTACTGATCAGCTTGGTTGACTGAGGAGCCCACGTGCCGTTTCCGAGTACGGCAACAGTGCGGTTCTGAAGAGCCAGTGCTTTCATGTCTTCCAGATAGTTATCCATCAGTGGGTAGATGCCATTATTGTATGTAGGTGCCGCGAGGACAATATGGCTGTATTTGAAGCTGTCAGCAATGAGCTCGGATACATGTGTCTTGGAAATGTTGTGCATCCGGATATCTCTCACACCGGCCTCGGCAAGCATGGAAGCCAGGATTTCAGCCATGTTTTCCATATTTCCGTACATGGAAGCGTAAGCGATCATGACACCTTTTGTTTCCGGCTCGTATTTGCTCCATGTATCATATTTCCCGATGATGTAGTCCAGATCCGTTCTCCAGATCGGTCCGTGGAGCGGGCAGATGATACTGATATCAAGTCCGGCAGCTTTTTTCAGGACATTCTGTACCTGCATTCCGTATTTCCCTACAATGTTTGTGTAGTAGCGGCGTGCTTCATCCAGCCAGTCACGGTCGAAGTTAATCTCATCGTTGAAGATGTTTCCGTTGAGTGCCTTGAAGGTACCGAACGCGTCCGCGGAGAAGAGAACCTTATCCGTCTCGTCATAGGTCATCATCGCCTCCGGCCAGTGCACCATGGGAGCCATGACAAAGTGAAGGGTATGTTTTCCGGAAGAGAAGGTATCCCCTTCTTTTACAACGACCTTTTTGCCTTCCAGGTCAAATCCGAAGAACTGATCGATCATGGGGAAAGTCTTTGCGTTTCCGATGATCTGTACATCCGGATAGCGGATGACAAGCTCTTCGATCATGGCGCAGTGATCCGGCTCCATGTGATTGACAACAAGATAGTCAAGGCTGCGGCCATTAAGAACCGCCTGGACATTTTCAAGAAACTGACGTCCGACGGCATAGTCTGCGGCATCAAAAAGAACTGTCTTCTCATCCATCAGAAGATAGGAGTTATAGGACACTCCGTCTTTAAGCGGGAAAATATTTTCAAACAGCTCGATTCTCCGGTCGCTTCCGCCGACCCAGTACAAATCCTCCGTTACTTTTCTGAAACAGTACATTGATGATTCCTCCTTTATATTTCCATTATGCAAATGTGAATGAACCATTAAATATTCAACGTATCTATTCTATCACAAAAGCTGGAAATCGCAATATACGTATTTATTTTTGTACAGTGTTCAGCTATTTCGTTTATTAACGGGAAGCTTTCTGATGGAAACTGAATACGGACGAGGTGAGTTTTTCGATTGGGGGACGTTCAAAAACAGGGGGCTGCATCGCCATGCTGAGCCCACTTACTTCAAAGCTTTGAATGGATGTAACGCCGGA
>CALWBC010000327.1 GCA_944375755.1 uncultured Mediterraneibacter sp.
TGTAAGGTCAAAGATAAGCATCGGAATAATCGCTGCTGCCGCCGCAATGAGAGGTACAATGTTCACTCCGATATTGATTCCCTGCAGCGCACCTGCTGTAAGATCGCTACCGTTTGTATACCCAAAGAATGCCATGACCATAAGAATAACAGAACCAGCAATCGCCGAAGAAATCTTCGTCATAAGGCCATTCAGAGCAAATGCAATACCATCGTTTCTTACTCCTGTTTTCACTTCATAATCGTCAAGCGCATCCACAATCATCGCGCCCACACAGGAACTGTAACCTCCGCCCAGTCCGTATACAATATTGGCGAATATCGTATATGGAATATTGGTGTACGGTCCGGCAAACATCAGGATCAGTCCGATCACCTGAATGATCTGTGAGACAATCACAACTTTCTTCTTTCCGAATTTTCCGATGAGGGTCGGAATAAACGGGATCAGCACAAGGCTTACCAGGCTGGAAAGCGACATCAGCACTGACGCAAGAGCCGCATTTCCGACACAGTACATATAGTAATAAAACGCGGTAGTCGCTCTTCCGATCTGACTGAACATTGCGCAGAACATATAGGAAAATACGCAGAGCAGATTCTTGTTCTTAAATACGGATTTCAGAAATCCGAGAATCGTCATGCCGTCCGAGCCGCTCTGCTCCGCGAGAATTTCTTTTGCCCTTGCGATATCCTTATTCTCTTTGCAGATCCTGACCGTAATAAGAATCAGGATAAGCGCCAGAATTGCGTAGGCGATTGCAGTCTTCTGGTATCCCGCTTCCTGAACGCCGTTTCCAAGCAGAAGCACCAGCGGAAGGGTACACATTCCAAGAACTGTGGATCCAAGAGCGCCTGCCCACATGGAAGACGCGAACATCTGGTTCAGCCGCTTCGGGTTGTCTGTCATTCTCGAAGGGAGCGCTCCATAAGGCACATTCATTACTGTGTATGACATTCCCAGACCGATGTAAGTAACATATGCGTAAACCAGTTTTCCGGTTCCTCCGAATCCCGGTACCGTAAATGTCAGAATCGTGAACACGACAAGAAGCACTGTTCCAAGCACGATATATGTACGATATCCTCCTACTTTTTTGTAGGATTTGTCCATCAGCACTCCCATCATCGGGTCATTGATTCCGTCCCATACCTTGGCCACAAGCAGAAGGAGCGCTACCGCCGCCGGAGTCAGCCCGAACACATCGGTGTAAAAATAGGAAAGATACATATTCACCATGGTGAACGAGAGCTGACAGGCGAAGTTGCCCACTCCATACGCGCCGACCTGAAGCCGTCCGACTTTCGTATTGTTGTTCATTTTTGAATTCCTCCTTGCTTTTTCTGTCTATTATTGTAAGCGTCAGAGGCTTCAGGAACTATTCGATTTATCCTCATTATCTGTTCCGCATCCGGCTGTTCCCGCCGCATTGTTTCTTTCAGCAGCAAATGCAGACAAGTAACTTGTCTGCATTTGCACATCCTGCCATATTCTAATTGTCAGAGCATGTTAAATATGGAAAAGTCTTCCTTAGTGTCCTCTACATTTACATGACTTCAATCAGCGCCATCTCATTTGCCTCCAGCCTGAGGTGAAGCGTGAGATGATCATTTTCCGTCTGCTGATAATGTACTTCCATTCTGGGAATGCATATTTTCTCCAGATAGGAAATCTCCGATCGCATCAGATTGTCCGTGTAACCGAGTTTTCCCCACTCCGCCAGCACGTTTCCGAAAGATTCGGCAACGCGGTAAACACAGATCTTCTTTCTTCCGCTCTGCAGCGGATACAAATCAAACGTAAACTCTACCGGCTCACGATCCTGGAAAACATATGGCAGCCCCTCTGCCTGAAGCTGGCTCTCATACTGCATATAATACCTGGTGCTGAATTTTTTCGCATTGAACGCAATAATCTGGACAGTCTTCTGATTCTGTGAAGTTATGATATAATTTTCTCCTTTTCCGACTATATGGCTGCCAAGATTTTTCCAGTATTCCATGGCATAGTAGGCCGGTTTCATCAGTCCGTCCCGTGTCACCAGCCCGGTCGCGCCGGTCAGCGGTGATACGGAATCAAAATACTGAGAAGTGCAGTCGCTGATATTCCCATAAGACATAACTTCGGTTCGCCCTGCAGCATCTGTCATCTGCATCAGCATATGACATGCTTTGGCACAGCTGTCATTATAGACATTCCGCTCAGAAAGAGAAGTGTTCCACTCCGTTATCCACAAAGGCGTCTCCGGATATCCGACCGCGTCCAGAAGCGACTCATAACGGTCAAGATCATACTTGATAAACCGGGTGTCCGACTCTATTTTCAGAAGACTGTAATCCAGTTCCTCATTGACCCGGACCCGATAGGGGTAACTTATAAAAGTCAGAAAATCCGGCCGTTCCTCACGTTCCTTCCACCAGAGGAACTGATGTTTCAGAGTCTCCGCATCCATCTCAACGCTCAGTCCGCTGGCTCCGATCCGTACATTCGGCACATAGGCGCGGAGAACTTTCCAGGTGCGCTCATACAGTTCTTTATATGGGACCTGTCCCAGACTTGTGATATGTTCCCCGTCATACCAGATCTCAAAAAACCACCGGCTCACCTCATGTACCGCATACCGCTTTACAATATGGTCAAGCAGCGTTGAGAGCGCATCCACCCACTCGTCCATGGACAGGAAGATCTGCTCCGGATCACCGGCTTCATCCTGCTTGTCTACGCCGATATTAATCACCAGCTTCTTCCTTCTGTCCGGCAGTTCAATCACCGGCACGCAGCCCAGTTCCACGAGGAAATCAAGAACCGCGTCCAGCTTCTCAAAATTCAGATTTTTCGTCTCATGATTTGCCCTGATCTGCAGGGCGAAATCGAAAGGATTATAAATCCGAATGTATTTCACGCCCAGTTCATTTACCACTTTCCGGACATGACTCTGTACTTTTCCTTCCAAAAGTTCAGCAAATTTCCCGGCGTTCATACAGTTCAGCACGCCGTTTTGAAATGGAATCCCCCGGGAAATATCCGCACTGACCGCATAGCTGCTGTCTTCCTTTTTTCTTCCCCTGTTTTTCCGTTTTTCTTTGTAGGAGCGGAACCGCTCTTCTGCGCTTCTGCTCTCCCTGCGTTC
>CALWBC010000328.1 GCA_944375755.1 uncultured Mediterraneibacter sp.
TTAGCTTTCTGGGTACTTCCACTATTTTATTCGCATATTCTTTCAAATCATTCCACTGAGTATTACATTTAGAAAAGGTGCTTTGTGAGTCTAATATTGCAATAATAATATTTGCTAACTTAGTTTCGCATTCTCGCAGTTTTTCTAGCTTCTCTTTCGAATTGATTATTACAGGGTTATCCTCTAAATACTGTTGATATTTGTAACACATTTCTTTTAACTTATTTGTTTCTTTCCTTATTTTGAAAAGAATTTGCAATTCTTTTTTTGTTTTCAAAAAATCCCTCCTCTATTTCATCACAATTTTTTTATCAAAAGTCACAAAATCATTTTGTCCCCCTGGTATCATCCTGTCCGTTTCGTCCTATTCTGTCCACAAAATCTGGACTAAGCAGCACCAAAGAAGACTAAATACACCTCATTTCCCGGCCCCGGCACACTAGGAGACAAAGTACTCTACGGCATTGTTCGGGAAGAACTCCTTGAACTCGCCGTAGAGCTGTGCCGCCAGTGTCTTGTTATGAGCAATAATCAGCGTCGGTTTATTCAATTGCTGGATGACATTCGCCATCGTAAATGTTTTTCCGGAGCCGGTGACACCCAGAAGGGTTTGGCACTGGTTACCTTCTTTGAAACCTTTGACCAGCTACTCGATGGCCTGGGGCTGATCGCCGGTGGGTTTGTATTCTGATACTAGTTCGAAATGATCCATGATGAATCGTTACTCCTTTTTCTGATGGATTTTTTTGCATAGTCCCGCAGTTCTGATTCTGTATAAAAGCCGACATCTTCCGCTGCACCGGAGAAAGCTTTTTCAACACACTGGAATGTCTGAGTCACTTTATTATGACGCCTGATTTCTTTCCTCACCCGCATCAAAACCTTCCCCAACAGATTTTTTCCTCTCCATTTATCAATGCAGAGCCTGTTCTCATCTTTCATAGAAAGACCAACTCCCCAGATTCGATCTTTTACAGCACATTCTGCAATTATCTCTTCACCTGTATGCTCTAATTTTTCAGCAAGTTCAGGATTCTGACGAAATTTTTCAAGCATACTCCTGTAAACAATTTCTTCTCTTACCTTTATCCAAATCTTATCATCAAAATGCCGTACAGCTCTGCCTAATGCTTTTATTTCTGCCACATTATCTGTCTGCAAAATTTTTTCTGCTGCTTCTCGATCTTGAAACAGCAATGCTTTTTCATACATCATATACTGTTCCATTGACGAAAATGTGACACCATCAACTGTAAATTCAGATAAATACCAGTTACTCAAATACCCATTCTCTTCTTCCGGATTATGAAAGCAAATCATATTTCTTTCCTCCCACAACTATCGGCTGCTCTACGAAGCATTAAGTCCACACTGCTCTCCCACTTTATATACAGCCACCTGTAGATCAAGATCATGTAAGCCGGGATACGCTTCGAACATAAATTCAACCGGAAGAAGTTTAACAACTTCCTTACTGGACATTTTATATATCCATTGAAACAACGCGTAAAACTGCCCAATCCAGTTGGGAGCGAATCCCCCTGCTGCTGTTCCCTGTCTCGGTTCATATTTATCATTCTTAAGGAAGTAATTAAACAAATCTTCTGCATCCATAGTAGAAATATAAGCCTGTCCCGCGTCTATCAACGCCCTTGTATGGCTTTTCATATAAGCCTCTATAAAATCTGTCACATCTATTCCTGGGCAATGTTCTTCTGCATATTCAAATAGTTTTCCTTGATTTTCGACAACATCTTCCAAGTAGCTTTCACTGAACACTTCCATGATTTTACCCCTTATATTAATTTGCTGAACACATTTTCAATCTTATTTTTATCAGAATTGATCAAGGCATACATTGCCTCTCTTGCTACTCTGTCACGCTCCGTATATTGTGGATTTACACTATTATACTCAATTTCCTGCAATGCTGAAACCTCTTCTCGGAGGCATTGAAATGCTTTTTCCGTCTTTAAACAGTACTGAATTCCCAAATCTCCCAATTTTAATAACTCTGGTAGGATATCAAGATCCACCTCATCCCTGACATTGCACTTGGCAATATAAAAATATGACGCATTTGCACGCCAGCCTTTGATCACATCATACCCGTCTGTAGATACCTGATACTTTTGAATGAATTTAGGTGCTAGCACCCTATATCTTCGTCCTGTATCAGCGTCCCTTGTTAGAATCTATTTTGTTTTATCTATCCGATAGCAGTGTCAAATCACCAATCAGTCTTTTCGGACATTATAGCAAATATAGCGATAAAAGAAAAGCAAAAAGAGTACAAATGTTCGGGTATATGTTGTCCCTCTCTACCGGAATTGATCAATTTCCGGGCAAACCCGGTCCTGATTTTTCAATAAAAGTGCTGCCGCACTAATTATTCAGTACGACAGCCCTTTCCTAACTGCATCCGCAGAATTAATCCGCAATTCTTTTTGAAAACTATTTTGCCGATCCTTTTTCCTTGATCAGCTGAAGTCCTAATACCAGTACAACGCCGACCACCGCGGCAATTATATGAAATGTACCCAGACTCAGCGCCGCCTGGGGAACTTCCAATGTAGTCGGGCCCATTACAATTGCATAAAAGGAACCGATCATCATTCCCAGTATCATATAAACTGTCTGAGATCTGAATTTTTCCAGACAGACTTTAATGATTTTAACCACGGTTACGGCCCCCGTCAGCACACCGCATCCGGAAAAGATCAGACATGGCACATAGGAAAAATCCAGGGACAGGACCCCCTTTACAGCAGTAATCACGGGAATATACGCCCCGAAAATCAAAAGCAGGGTAGATCCGGAAATTCCCGGAAGAAACATGGCGCAGATCGCGATCATCCCAATAAAAAACAGCTGTATGCCTGTTTGGAGGGAAAACTGACCCAGGTTCATGGTTCCCCCAACCATCCGTCCGTTCGCCCAGGTAATTCCTGCCACCAGAATGACCCCGAGAATTCCGAAGAGAATTCCTTTTTTCACATTTCTGAAACTTTCTTTCTCTTCCATTATAATTAACGGTATTGCACCGGCTATAAATCCCACAAAAGCAGAACTGACCACATAAATATGACTTTCAAATAACGCTGAAAGAACCAGCACGGCAAGTATCATTCCAACCGCCCAGCCTATACCAAGCTTGACCAGATATTTGAGCGCCTCTTTCTTTTCTTTCATATTTCCAAATGCCAGATTATGTATGCCTCCTATAAAGTGGTCATAAAAACCCATAATAAACGCTACCGTTCCGCCTGATACTCCGGGAACACTGTCTGCAAGCGCCATGCAGAATCCATTAATGCCTTCTCTTATCATAAAACCTCCTGTTTCGTCCGCCATGCCTGTCACGGCAGACAGATACTTCCAATGCCATAATCCAACAGATTCACAAAATATGCTTTTTCTTAAATATATAGATACATCCCGCTATTACAACAACGCTGAGGATGACAACAAACGGATATCCATTATCCAGTCCCGGCATATCTCTGAAATTCATTCCGTACCAGCCGGTAATCAATGTCAGCGGAAAGAAGATCGTGGATATCACTGTAAGGAACTGCATATTGCTGTTCTGGCGGGCGTCAATCTGAGCCTGATAAGCCTCCTTCACCTGCTGGGCATACTCCAGCAGATGGCTGGTCCGGCTCATAAGCCGGTCCGCCCGGTCAGTCAGGGTACCAAAATATTTGAGCTGCTTTTTCAGGAAAAACCCGTTTTCATTTTCCTCCAGTTCTTTTGTCAGGTCCATGATCTCATCATAATAACTTCTCAGATTCAGAAGTTCTCTTCGGATCGGCATCAGTTTTGACTGAAAATTGGCGATATTTTCCTGGCTTACATCTTCTTCCATCCGCAGGAGCCTTCTCTCATAAGCCACCAGCATTTCCTGATCACGGCTTATAAATTCAGAAATATAGTTATAGATAAACCGCTCTTTTGTCTCTCCCTGATGGGTCTTTTTCTGCTGGATGCGCCGGATCAGACGTTCCGTAAAGTCTTCATCATCTATAATCACAACATTGCTCCGATTAACGAAGAAATACATTCTGTACCTGCTGCCGAGCACATCAAGCAGCTTCGGAATACAGAGTGTTCCCACTACGCATTCCTGCTGATTCTCAAGCCTGCAGAATCCGATTTTAGCTACATGTATTTCATTCTCATATATGATTCCCGCCTTGGCCATTGTCTCCTCCGCATGACGGGAATCTGTGATAAATACCGCCGGAACCTGATCTGCCTCCCATTCTTCCTCGCTTATCGGCAGAAGCTGTTCGCCAAATTTGAATATCATTCTATCACCTTATATCTGTCTTTTATTTTTCTTCCTCCGTATTTCCCGACTTCTGTTCCGCATTTCTCTGAGCAGCGCAGTCATAAGCTTCCTGATAAAGGATCTCCTGAGAGTTCACCGGCTCACCTGTTGTCTTCCGGAGTACATAATTTCCATCCGGTCCGGCTTCTCTTGCCTTCACATTATCACTTAACATCAGATCAAAGATCGCGCGAATCCGGTTTCTGACCGCCTCCGAATAGATCGGCGCCGCGACTTCCACTCTTTTCACTGTATTTCTTGTCATGAAATCCGCTGAAGAAATATAGTATTTTGCACGCTCTCTGCTGCCGAAAATATAGATTCTGGAATGTTCGAGAAATCTTCCCACGATACTGATAATATGAATATTATCCGTCTCGCCTTTTACCCCCGGAATCAGGCAGCAGATACCGCGCACAATCATGTCTACACGCACACCCGCGCGGGAAGCTTCAATCAGTTTATCGATCAGTCTTTTATCCGTCAGGGAATTCAGTTTCAGACCGATATACGCTTCCTCGCCGTTCTTCCTGTGTCTGATTTCTTCATCAATCATTTCGATAATCCGTGACTGCAGACACTTTGGAGCTACAAGCAGATGCTCGGATTCCTCCACTGTTTCACCTTTCGCCAGCGCCTGGAAAACTCTTGCCGCATCCATGCCGATCTGCTCATTCGCAGTCATAAGAGACAGATCCGTATAGAGTCTCGCCGTCTTCTCATTATAGTTTCCGGTTCCGATCTGGGTAATGTACTCAATTCCATCCTCGCCTTTTCTTGTAATCAGACACAGTTTGGAATGTACCTTATATCCCTCCAGTCCGTAAATAATCTGGCATCCCGCTTTCTCAAGCATGCGGGACCAGCGGATATTGTTTTCCTCATCAAAACGTGCGCGAAGCTCAACAAGAACAACCACTTCCTTGCCGTTCTCCGCCGCTTCACAGAGCGCCTCCACAACCTTGCTCTGTTTTGCCA
>CALWBC010000329.1 GCA_944375755.1 uncultured Mediterraneibacter sp.
AAACAGAAATAATGATCTGAAATCGGAATCAAATGAGCATACAGGCTCAGGTGATTCCGATCTTTTTGATTTAGTACACAAGCAGTTAACGCTCCCACCTGATCTTGAGTATTCAGCTTGTGTACGTAAATTCAAGGACATCTATACAGACATATAACTCCGGTGATATAATATGATCAGTTACTATACAGCGGAAAAGTATCAGAATATGGAAAAGGAGGGGGCTTATGAAAAGAAAGACATTACTGGTACTGTTTGCTGTCAGCTGTGCGGTTCTCCTGCCGGGATGCAGTGGACGGGAAACAGAGCAGGTGCAGGATCAGGAAGCGCAGCAGCCGGCGTGGCTGGAAGAATTTTATACCGCAAGCTACGAATATCGGATCACTAATATTGTAAGTGATGAGGGCACTGAACAGGAACTTCCCATACTGGAGGGAAAAAGAATTAATTCTCCGTACCGTCAGTATGAAAAATATATCAACCCGCTTGGGCTGCAGGCGCAGTCAGAATCATATTCTTACGGTGACGGTGAGATGGTAAATACAATTGTAAGAAATGTTCAGGGAGATTGGACGAAACAGGAGTCAAAACATGATTATCCATATGGATACGGGGAGGATCTGGAATTTACGGAAGGAGGTACAGTGGATTACAATGACATCATTTGTGATGTATATACAACGGAATATACAGGTGATATGGCGGAAATAATGAATTCGTATGCGGAGGAAGAGGTGATTACGGAACCGCTTACAGCTGTTATAGAGCAGGAATATTATGTGGATCAGGATACGGAGCAGCTGGTGTGTATGATAACGGATATAACAGATATGAACCGCAAACAGCAGATCGCGGTATTCATGGTTAGCAAGGGGATCACAGCGAAAGAAGCTGAACAGTATTGTGATACCGGGCAAATAAGGGAAAAGATGGAGATTCTTTCTTATGATGATTCCATGACGATTGATATTCCGGCCATAGAATAAACAAACTCAGATGTTCAGCTGCTGTATAGAAATCTCCGAATATCTATACAGACATATAACTCCGGTGATATAATATGATCAGTTACTATACAGCGGAAAAGTATCAAAATATGGAAAAGGAGGGGGCTTATGAAAAGAAAGACATTACTGGTACTGTTTGCTGTCAGCTGTGCGATTCTTCTGCCGGGATGCGGCGGACGGGAAACAGAGCAGGAGCAGGCTCAGGAAGCGCAGCAGCCGGCGTGGCTGGAAGAGTTTTATACTGGGAATTATGAATATCGACAGAGCCATATTATCGGGGAGGAAGGCGCTGAGGAAGAGAATCCGACAATAGAAGGAAAAAGGATCAGTTCTCCCTATAAAGAGTACGCCAAAGACATCCAGCCGGGAGGTCCGATGGTGTGGTCGGAAATGTATTCCTTTGAGGAGGGAGGCAAGGCAGTCAATCTCGTAAAATCTGTTCAGGGATACTGGGTAAGACAGGAAGTAGAAATAGGACACCCTTATGGGTACGGGGAAGACCTGGAATTTACGAAAGCAGGTACAGAGGAGTACAATGGCATTGTATGCGATGTATATACAACGGAATACACAGAAGATATGGCGGAAGTAATGAATTCGTTTGCAGGGGAAGAGTTGATAACGGAGCCGGTTACGGCGGTTGTTCCCCAGGAATACTACGTGAATCCGGAGACGAATCAGCTGGTGTGTGTGATAACGGATACAACAGATAAGAACAAAAAACAGTCAATGGTGGTTGCAATGGCAAATCAGGGCCTTACGTTGGAAGAGGCTGCAGAAAGGTACAATGACACTGAGAGTGGGAGATTCAGGGAAAAGACGGAGATTCTTTCTTATGATGATTCCATGACGATTGATATTCCGGACGTAGATATTTTAACTGCAGAAGATTTTATGCCCGCAGAATAACCGGTGAGTCATGAAATAACCGGCGAATGCAAGAAACCGCAGAGATCAGGACAGATCCCGTTGGGATTCGCCTGTTCTCTGCGGTTTTTCCATGTCTGTCATATATCCGCTGTAATGGAAACAGCAGACGGAATCATTGTACTTCATAGTTTCCGTGGTTCATTTATAGATGAAACTACAGATTAAACAGCATGGTCGCAACGTTAAAGTAGATCAGTATGGAGAAGATATCCACCAGTGTGGTGATCAGCGGTGATGCCATAATCGCCGGATCCAGATGTACCTTGCTTGCGAACAGAGGCAGCATGCAGCCCACCAGTTTTGCCGCTACAACGGTTCCAATGAGGGAAAGCGCAATCACAACAGCCAGGCTGGGATTATCATACTGGATCATGATCCGGATTCCATTGGTCACGGCGAGAACTGATCCCACAATGAGGGAGATCCGGAACTCCTTGAAAATGACCCGGAAGATGTCCTTAAACTGGATCTGGGAGAGCGCCAGTCCGCGGATAATCAGAGTGGAGCTCTGGGAACCGCAGTTTCCGCCGGTGTCCATCAGCATGGGGATGAACGATACCAGAAGTGGGATCGCCGCAAATGCATCCTCATATTTTGTGATGATCGTACCGGTGATGATCGATGTAAACATAAGAATCAGAAGCCATGGAATCCTGTTTTTCGCGTGGGCGAACACGGAAGTTTCAAAATATGTTTTTTCACTTGGATTGATGGCAGCCATTTTTGTGATATCTTCGGTTGCCTCGTCTACCATGACGTCCATCGCGTCGTCGAATGTGACGATACCGACCATCCTGCCGTCCGTATCCAGTACCGGGATGGCGAGAAAATCATATTTTGTGAAAAGCTGTGCCACTTCCTCTTTATCCGTATGTGTGTTTACGGAAATGATTTCGGTCTCCATCAGATCGTTGATCAGTACGTTGTCATCGGTTGTCATCAGGTCTTTTGCGCTGACGATACCGATCAGTTTCCGCTTATCTGTTACATAACAGGTGTAGATTGTCTCTTTGTGGATTCCGGTTTCCTTAATATGAGCCATCGCCTGGGCCACAGTCATGGATTCGCGGATATCTACATATTCTGTTGTCATGATGCTGCCGGCACTGTCTTCCGGATAGTTCAGCAGCTGATTGATCAGCACCCGGTCCGATGGGCTTACCGTGTCCAGAATCCGGTTGACCAGATTGGCAGGAAGCTCTTCGAGAAGGTCAACCGTATCATCCATATACAGGTCATCGAGAAGCTCACGAAGTTCCTTTTCCGAGAACATTTCCACAAGATTGGTCTGCATGGAGCTGTCCATGTTGGCAAATACTTCCGCTGCTTTATCCTTCGGGATAAGCCGGAATGCCAGAGCCAGCTCTTTATCCTCAAGCTCGGAGAGCAGTGAGGCTATGTCCACTTCGTTCATTACATCCAAAATGCTCCTCACAGCTTTGTACTGACGCTGCTGGAGAAGTTTTACAAAAATCTCTTTGTCCATCATAATATGTACCTCTCTTTATATGATATTTTTCTAAAGCGCATATGTGATAACCGGCACCAGAGTCCATAACCTCACCTCCTTTTTTCATTTAAAATTATAAAGGACAGTCCGCACCATTTGTACGGGAGTCTGCATCAGTACAGCCCCATGGCTGAACTGTTATCAATAAAAAGCTCCGTCACTGCATGAACAATGACGGAGCTGAATATCTCATAAAAATAAGAACTATGAGCAGCATGCATCGTTCAAGCTTTAGTATCACAGGGCATATCAATTGCATTAGGCTGCACCTTCACGACACAGCCTGCTGACCATCTCTTTGTGTCTCCACAATCTCGCGGCAGCAATCTTCGGGACAAATCCCAATCCCTGTGGTAACCTCACCTA
>CALWBC010000330.1 GCA_944375755.1 uncultured Mediterraneibacter sp.
TCATTTGCTTTTTTGATCAGCGCATTGGCTTCCATATCCCATCCGGAACCTTCTTCCGGGAATACCGCCTCACAGATGTCACTGCCCACTTCCTCCGCAGACTGGAGGCATCGGTAACCGAAAGAAATGCCGATTCCGTACTCGCCTGCCGCTGTCTCTTTCGCAGGCTGGCTTCCGGAGTGCATATAGACTGCCACATTTTTGTCTAATTCATCCAGATAATTCCATCCCTCTTCCTCTCCGTAAAGCGTAAGGATGCCGTTTACGGTAAGGAGTCCTGTTCCGGAGGAAGCCGGATTCGACATCGCGATCAGTCCTTTATACTTCGGATCCAGAAGATCCTGATAGGAAGTCGGAACGGTGTCGATCCCGTGGGATTTGAGCACTTCCTTGTTTACGATCCATGCCGTCTCCCATGCGTCGATGCCGACCCAGGAAGGCGTTTCGTCCGTATCTTTGAACTGAGGAAGAATCCGGTCAACTCCTTCCGGCGCATAAGGCTCCAGCATTCCTTCCTGCTTCAGCACGAGAAGGCTCGTCGCGGAAAGTCCCCATACGACGTCAGCCACCGGGTTGTCCTTCTCCGCCAGCAGTCTGGATGTAATGACTCCGGTGGACTCTCTCGTCACATTGACCGTCACATCCGGGTGAAGCTCCTTAAATTCCTCCAGGTAATCCGTTACCTGCTCGTCCTCTAACGCTGTATATACGTTCAGCACGTTTTCCTCTTCGGAAGAGGCGTCCGCTCCGGCGCTCTGCGCTTCCTGCTGTGTCGTCACACATCCTGTCAGCGAGGTCATCGCCATGATAACCGTCATCGCGAGAAGTATCAGTTTCTTTTTCATTTTGTAAATCCTCCGTTGCTTTTCTTTTCACAGATATTATATCCTCCTTATTTTTACTTTTTATATAATTTATGTATAATTTCTGTAAAAAAGTAAGGGGAAATATACCGGAATTCAACATTTATTACATTTATTATTTTTCCTGCTTTTTTCTGAATATGCCGGCATCACCTGCTTTCAAAGATGATGCGGCTGCTCTCCGGTGCCGGATACTGTCCCAGGCTGCTTCGGATCCTCTCATATCGGCCGTGGAAATCGCTTCCTCCGGTCAGGAACAGAGATTCGCTTTTCGCAAACTCTTCCACTCGCTTCCTGTCCGATGCGCTGTGGGAAGGATGATTGCATTCGATTCCGTCCAGTCCCGCCTCTGCCAGCCTGTGTATGGCGCCGTAATTTCCCATCTGTCCGGGGTGGGCCAACACCGCAAATCCGCCGTCCGCTTTGATTGCCCGCACGCAGTCCTCCGCGTCCGGATACCGGATATCAAAATCACAGGGGCCTCCGTTCTTGAACACATTCTGATAGATGTCACCGAACAGGGTTTCGCTCTGTCCTGTCTTCACAAGAAAATCCAGAATATGCTGCTTATAGATGCATTTCCCCGCCAGTTTTTTTACTTCCTCCGTCGGAACATGATATCCCAGCTCATTCAGGATTCCGATCTGCTTCAGACAGTTCCCGTTCCGCTTCTTCAGCGTCTCCTGACCGATCTGCTCGATGTATTTCGTCTTCGTATACGCGTAGCCCAGAATATGCACCTTCCGGTCTTCTTTATAATCGTACGCCGACATCTCCACGCCGGTCACGGCGCAGATGCCGTACCGGGCTGCCAGATCCACATGCTCCTGCGCCAGTTCCGTGGTGTCATGATCCGTAAACGCCAGATGGGTCACCCCCGCGTTCTTTGCCTCCTTCAATATACTCTCCGCGTCCATGCTGCAGTCGGAAACGGAAGAGTGTACATGTAAATCCGCAAGATACATCAGGACACCTCCTGTTCCGGCCGGAAACTTCCCTGAGAAATATTATAGACATGGTCGCAGAGTCCTTCCATGAACTCCAGATCATGAAATATCCCGATCATGGAAGTTCCCTCCGCCTTCAGTTTCATCAGGAGCTCTTTCACGAGAAGCTTCGTGTCGTTGTCAAGAGACGCGGTGGGCTCGTCCAGAAGAAGGAGACGGGGCGCTTTCACCATGGCATGGGCCAGGTTCAGTCTCAGCTTCTCTCCTCCGGAAAAGGTATTCGGATAGATATCCCACAGATTTTCACTGAGCCTGAAGTACCGGAGCATCTCCTCCGCCTTCTTCACCGATTCTTCATAGGAAAATCCCGCGTCTAAAGCCCCGTTAATGACATGCTGCTTCGCCGTGGTTCTGGGAAGGATCGTCAGAAACTGAGACACATATCCGATCTCCACCTTGCGCAGATGGATAATCTGTCTCTCTTCCGCCTTCACAAGATCCAGCTTTCCGTACGAGAGAGAATCGTAGATCACGCTCCCCGCAGTCGCCAGATAGGTGCGGTAGATACACCGCAGCACTGTGGATTTTCCTGCACCGGAGGCTCCCACGATACCGATGAACCCTCCTTTGTTCAGGCTGAAGGAAATATCCCGGCAGCTTTTGATCTTCCTCTGCTGTTCATGCAGGTAAAACTCCTTTGACAGCCCTTTAATTTCCAGAATCTTTTCCATTTTTCCTGTCTGCCTCCCTGTAATTGCACTCAAAGACTCTCTGTCCTGCTACGTAGACCTGTTCCAGCAGAGGCATCTCTCCTCCGCCGTCCACGATCAGGAAATCGGCAAGTTTTCCCGGCTCCAGGGATCCCGTTTTCTCATCCATCCCCACCGCTTTCGCCGGGTTCAGCGTCACATAGCGGGCAGCCTTCCACAGCGGAAGTCCTTCCTTTTTATACAGATGGAACACCGCGTGGAGCAGCGCCTGGGGATAGTAATCCGATACCAGAATATCAGCCGCATTCTCCCGGATGGCCCCCAGCGCCGAAAGGTTGCCGGAATGTGATCCGCCAAGCAGGATATTCGGCGCGCCCACAACAGTCATAAATCCTTCCTGTCTGGCCGCTTTTGCCACCTCCAGCGTGATCGGGAACTCACTGATCCGGACTCCCAGCTTCCTGTTCAGCGCAAGCTTCTCCACTGTATCGTCGTCATGGCTTGCCACCGAAATGCCCAGTCTTTCTGCGCATTCGGATAGCTTTTTCAGTCCTTCAAAGGATATCGTCGCTTTCTCCTTCTCCCAGCAAATCAGATCCTCAAACTCCTGATCCGTAAGGTTTTTTCCCTCGTCCGGCTGATGTTTCCGGTAGATCTCCAGATTCCTGTACTGTCCCTGTCCGGGTGAATGATCCATAAAGGAGAGCAGATCCACCAGCCCCTCCTCCATCATATTCATGACGTCATCATAGCAGGCCAGATTATCGATCTCATACCGCAGATGATATCTGTGCCGGATCAGCCGTTTCTCATGCCGGTATTTTCCGATCAGCGTCGCCAGTTTTCGCACCTGGGGAGCCTGACGGATCTCTTTTAAATCCCATGTTCCCTCGCGGTACATGGATATAGAGTGAAACATCGTCGTGATTCCGCAGGAGGCGAGCACCCGCTCCGCTTCCCGCAGTCCCATCTCAAAATCCATCACCGCCGTGCTCCGGGGCTGGATATAAGTCTCGATCATATCGGAGTGGATGTCGATCATTCCCGGCATGACGAATTTTCCATTCAGATCGATCACCCGAATCCCGCCGTCCTCTGCGGAATCTCCGTTTCCGGTACGTATTCCGGCACGTACCGGCTCCGCCGCTTCCCCGTCGGGGCAGATCGCAAGGATCTTCTCCCCCTCGGTCACAAGTGTATATCCTTCCAGTAGCCGGTCCGCAAGAACCAGCTTCCCGTTCTTAAAATATGTCTTCATTCGATCCTTTCCTCCTGAAGAGGCATCCTTTCCTGACTTTTCCGGATCCGGACAGCCGGTTTTCTTTCTATAGCAACGAATGTACCAACTGCTGGGTGTAGGGCTGCTGGGGATCGTCGAGGATCTGGTCCGTCAGCCCCTGCTCGATGATCTTTCCGTCCAGCATCACGATCGTTCTGTCCGCCAGCATCCGGATTACGGCGAGATCGTGAGACACCAGCATGATGGAAATATGAAACTCCTGATGAATCTTTCGGATCAGTTCCAGAACTCTCGCCTGAACCGACAGGTCAAGCCCGGTGGTCACCTCATCCAGCAGAAGGATCTTGGGATTGTTGGCAAGGGCTTTTGAGATCTGAACCCTCTGCTGCATACCGCCGCTGAAATTCTTCGGCGGTTCCTTCTTTCGGGACTGGAGGATCTCCATCGCATCCAGAAGTTCCGTCACTCTCTCGTTCATCTTTCTGAAGTTCCGGTTTCCGGCAGCAATCAGCTTCTCCGCGATATTGCCCGCGCTGGAATAGTCCATCCGAAGACCCAGCACCGGATTCTGGTACACCATTCCCATGATATGGTTTTTGATATATTTCTTCTGCTGGAGGCTCTGGGAGAAAATATCCTCTTCTCCGTCGTGAAAATCCTTCAGATAGCCTCTTCCTTCCGTGATGCCGAAGTCAAAGTAAAGGCTTTTCATCAATGTGGATTTACCGGAACCGGATTCTCCCACGATCCCCAGAATTTCCCCTTCGTAAAGAGACACATTTACATCGTTACAGGCCCACACCGTCTTACAGTGAGGACAGGTATTCTTGTTCAGCTTTCCTCCGTTCCGGCAGTAACCGCATGTTTTTCCATAGCGCACTGTCAGGTGATCGATGCGAAGCACCGGCTTTTCCATCTCTACCTACTCTCCTCTCTGCATATTTTCTGTCTGCATGCTGTTCTTACCGCGCATTCGTCTTTTCTTACAGAATCCGGTGTCATTGCATTCGTATACTTTCTCTCCTGTCGCCTCATCGATAAGCTCATCCAGATACACCCCTGTAGCACCGCAGAGCCGGCAGTGTTTGCCCTCGAAGTCCTCTGTCCGGAAGGGCACATCCTCAAAGCACATGGAAACCACTTTCGTGTGGGGCGGTATGGCATAGATCTTCTTCTCGCGCCCCGCTCCGAACAGATACAGAGTCTCGCTGTCATTTAATTTCCAGTTGTCATACCTGGGAATGGGGCTCGGGTTCATCACATACCGATCCTCCACCATCACCGGATACTCGGAGCTGATGCTGATCTTCCCGTACTGTGTCAGATCTTCAAACAGAGACAGCCACATCCCGCTGTACTCCGCCTCTGCATGCATCTGCTTCGTCACTGACTCCTTCGGTTCCACGATACGCAGAGGCTCCGGCGTCGGCACCTGGAGCACCAGGATCTGATCGTTTCTCATGGGAATCTCCGGAATCCTGTGGCGGCTCTGAATGATCGTCGCTTCCTCGGAATCCGTGGTCACCTCCACATCCGTGCACTCTCCCACCAGCTTTTTGATGTTGACCGCGTTTACACTGTCGTCATTTCCCTGGTCGATCACCTTCAGGATGTCCTCTTTTCCTATGATAGAAAGTGTGATCTGTATTCCTCCGGTCCCCCACCCTCTTCCGATGGGGAGTTCCCGCGATCCGAAAGGTACCTGATATCCCGGTATCGCCACCGCCTTTAATATGCTCCTTCGTATCTCCCGTTTTGACCCTTCGTCGAGAAAGGCAAAATTATAATGTTTCGCGTCGATCATTCTTCTCCTCCTTTTGCTCTGACACGGTCCAGGCTGGACTGGAACGTTACATAGTGAGGCAGCTTGAGGTGAGAAATGAAGCCGCTCATTTCAAGGCAGTCCCCGTGTGTCAGCACAAATTCTTCATCCTGGGACGGCGAGTCTCCTTTTGTCTCAAGGCTGGCGTCCGCGATAGACATGGCGATAGCCTTGTTTTCGTTTCGCCCGAAGATCAGGCCGTATCCGCCGGACAGTGTCATCTTCTCAAACTCCTCGTCCGTCTCCGTGTGGGACGGCACCAGAGCCTCCACCTCTGTGACCAGGATCTCCCCGATACAAATCTCATCCTCCTCGTCCAGCACATAGGGTACGCAGATTTCCAGATATCCGCAGCGCAGTTCCGATACGGTAGGATGAACCGCCCCGTATCCTCTCATAGAACTGTACGCCACTCCGCCCAGGAATCCCGCATCACTTCTCGCAAATGTCTGGAGCCTCGCGCTTCTGGGCGCGGGGAAGGTCAGAAGATTGCTCGTCACGTCAAAAGGCTCCGTATTATCTTCTTCCGCCTCTGCCATGACACCCTCCTCTCTCAGAAGATCTGTCACGCGCCCGCAGTAGATGTCCTCGCCTGACTCGTTTCCGCCTGACTCTTCCGCATCCGCTCCGACCGTTTCCCGTTTTTTCTCTTCGTCCATCAGCGAGAAATCCAGAAGACGGTGAGAATAATCGTAAGTAGGACCGAGGATCTGTCCGCCCGGAATATCTTTGAACGCCGCCGAGATCCTGCGGATCAGTCTCATGCCTGATGTATCCACTACATTAGAATAGTAGTTTCTCGGAAGAGTGGAACGGTACGCTCTTAAAAGGAACACCGCCTCCTCCACGCTTCCCTCGCACTGCTTCAGCGCCAGTGCCGCGTACTCTCTGGAATAAAATCCTGCCTCGCTCATGATCTTATCGATCAGAAGTCCCATGTTCTCCATGATGCAGGAAATCGCAATGTCCTCTCCGCTCTCTCTGAATATTTTCAGCAGCTTCAGAGACTGTTCGATCGCCTCTCTTCCGCCGGTAACCGCTACATAAGCCATTTCTTCTCAAATCCCCCTTTTCAGTCCAGTTTTATCAGACGCGGAACTCCGATCAGATTGCCGCTTCTGTCTGCAAACACCAGGTCCACGCCGAGAGGATACTCGATCTCCAGATTATTTCTGAGCCGGATGACCTTCTTGATATACGGACACACCGGAAGCTTCCGCTCCCCTTTCACTCCCGGTCCCTTCAGCGTCATCGTCTCCTCCCCTTCCACCTGACCGCACAGGAGGAAGATGGTTGCTGATTCCTGAGGATCCGCGTAAGTCCCATGCCTGACATTTTTCAGGATCTGTTCCATGGAACCGTAGTTCATCTCTGAGGAGAGAAATACATAGTCCGCCTGATCCAGATCCGCTTCTTTACACAGTGTCAGATTGTGCAGCTCCGAGGAAAGTCCGGGATTTTTCTCCACATACATTTTTTCTTCATTGTCCAGAAGTGTGCATCCCAGCGCCAGCAGCGCCGCATAATCTCCCGTAAATTTCTCCGCCTGTTTTTTAATCTCCCGGATCTGTCCCGGATTTGCCATAGCGCTCAGCAATTCCCGGAACACCTTCTGCGCGTCATGGACAAAATCAAACTGATATACTGATCTGATCTCTTCCGCCATCTTTATTCTCCCATCACATTAAAGTTTACCTGTGACTTCCGTATCTGCCGGTTCAATTTTTCTCTGTCATTTTTCTGTTTTTCTCCCAGCCGCTTGATTTCTCCGCGGAGGGATTCCCGTTTTTCCTCCAGGATCCCGCATTCCGGCATCTTTTCCGTGTTCATGAATCCATCTATGATCGCCGCGTTGATGCACTTTTCAAAATTATCTCCGGCCATCACGCTGGCTCCCTTTGCGCCGTTTACCGTCACCATGCACTCTGTCGCCAGCACCTCCCCGAGATAAAAGAGCGATCTCTTCACCGACTCTCTCACCTTGACCATCACCAACGTCTTCTGAGGTTTTTTCAGAATCTCTATTTCACAGTTGTCTCTGATCCCGGCCGCTGCCGCCTCGACTTCTTCTGCCGAAGCGCCGGCCAGGATGGCAGACATTTCACGTTTGTTCATCACTGCTCTCCTCCTGTCTCCCGGAGCCATCTCCGGTACGTCCTGCATCTTACAGAAAATCTGTAAAGTTGCCAACTTGACTCCGTAAAATCTTCGTAAAGTAAGCCGCCGGCTATTGTCGGCGCGTTTCTGTATTGTTATAATTTGCTCGCAAAGGAGACCGTCATGATAAAAAAATGGACCTGGGAAATGATCGCTGACACGCTGATCAAAGAATTTCAGAACGATAAATATGTGAAAGGGGAAAAAATGCCCAGCGAAAATAAGATGGCCGTCCGCTTTCAGGTTCCGAGATCCGAAATCCGGAAAGCCTATGAACGTCTGAAAGAACTGGGATATGTCTACTCCATGCAGGGATACGGGAGTTTCTTCTCCGGAAAGCAGGAAAAAATCCGCCTCTCCATGAACGATGAGAGTTTCTCCAAGAAAATGCGGGAAACGGGTATCAACTTTGAAACCCGAAATGTGGGATGCCGCAGGATCAGCGGTGATTCTCTGATCCACACCATGCTCGGCGTGGACTTCGGCGAGCCGGTGTATAAGATCACACGGCTCCGTATCCTGGACGGGGAGCCTGCCGCCATCCACATCAGTTATGTGCCGGAAAGCCTGTTTCCCCGGATCGCCGAGGACGGGAAGATACTCTCCTCCATGTATGACTACATCCACTCCTGCGGATATAGTCAGCTGAAAACAGACAACGCCCAGCTCACCGTTTCCCTGCTCAGCAAAAAAGAGCGCTCCCTTCTCCATGTCAAAGGGTACGCTCCCTGTCTTGTCCTGACCTGTAAATGTGTGACGCTGCCGGCCGACACCGTGGTGGAAGTGGCACGGACGATTTACCGGAGTGATAGGTTTATCTTTCAACTGTAGCCCGCTTCCTCTCAATATTATTTACGACTATTTACAATAATTTACAATCATTCGCAGCAAAATCCGGTTCTTCCGGCGCTGTCCGGACCCGACCCGATCGGTACGATCCGGCCGGGTCACCATTCGGTCATCATGCGCAACGCCATTTTTATTTCCTGTTCTTTTCTGTCCCGTCTGTACATTCAGCTCCGTCCGCCCGTTCTGTTCCGTCCGCACATTCTGTCCTGTCTGCACTGTTTT
>CALWBC010000331.1 GCA_944375755.1 uncultured Mediterraneibacter sp.
TGTTGTCCGAAAATATTTTCACAGCATCTTTTAATTTGAACATCTGGAACACCCTCCTAACCCCGATACATCAGATCTGCTCACAGCATGAATTGTCCGTTTCAGTCCGCTGCAGCTGAGAGAATTATGGTATCGCCTTCCGTCTTCTGTAATATAGACACCTGCCATTGCCTCCCCCATTACACATTTTTCACACGGATAATATTTTGCCCCTCCGAAATTTCTCATTGCTTCCAGTTCTTCCGAAGGTACGAAACGAATCGTAAGATGAAGATAGGAACACTGATAATCCTCGTGAAAAACAGAACTGTTGTCCGTTATATACACGGTCTGAGCGTCCTCTCCGTCCGTTTCTCCGCTTAAATATCCGTTCCACGAACTGACTGTAAACTTTTCTCCCAGCTTTGCCGAAATATTTCCGAACACCGATAGCGGAAGCTTTATCTCATACTCCACATTCACATGCATTTCTCCTGTCGTCGGTGACACGTAGGACTTCCAGCATGATATTCCTGAGCTTCCTCCTTTTAAAATACTTCTTTCAATCCGCTCTTCTCCGATTAATGATACAATATCGGACTTCATCTTTATCGTATTTAATACCGGTATCACCGCCGTATCTTCCGCTGCACTCTTTGCCGCGTTCTGTGCGGCTCCCGCCACACAGATCCTGATACTCTGTATCTCTGTCAGCCAGATCAGACAGAGGGCGGCAAAAAGAAACAGCGGAATTCCAAAGGAGGCTTCAATTGTCAGTACTGCTCTTTTCCATTTTTTGTTTTTCTTTATCTCCGGTGCAGATGCCCCTCCTGATATTGTTGGGGATGTGCTAAATGCATCTCTATTCATATGTATTCTCATCGCAGCCGATCTTCCTTTCTGAACAAATACAGGATTGATGGTGAATTTCCGCCTGAGGGATGGCGGACAGAAGGAAGGGCATCTGCACCGGAGATAACTCCGTCAGCTATTTATAAACAAAGCTTGCGGGAAACTCATAGGAAATATCTCCGAATATCTTTACTGTATTCTGAATCTCCAGTCCTGTCACACAATGGTCTGCTTTCAGCCTGGTCAGACCATGATCCGAAGACAGATTTTCCTCAATTCTGTCAATCGTTCTCATTGTCACGGTTCCCGGATTTTCAAGAAATAAAAATGCCCTTAAATACTGTTCATATGTAATCCCTTCTTCATTGTCCTCGCCTCCTTTCTTTTCCGAGCCAAGTCCGAGTGTAAAAAGTTCTGCAAGAGAGAGCTGCCAGTTCTCCGCATTTTTCACAAGAGGAGCCCTTTTTCCTGCCAGAAGTGTCCGCAGATCAACAATGCTTTCTCCCGCAGACCATGCAAGTAAAATCAGTTGCTTTAATCCTTCGGAAAGCTGTGGTACGAGAAGGATTGCTGTGATAACCGCAGCCAGAGTCGAAGCTTCGGACTGTCTGGATGTGTCCGTGAGAATATAAGCATAGTTAAGCGCCATCCGTATAAGAAAAATTCTCATGAGCACAGACTCCAGATTTTCTTTATCTGACATTTTTCCTGAAATTATATATTCGATCTCATATTCCAGTGATCTGCCCTGATCTGTATCGCCGTCATTTTCCGTACTTTTCTGCTCTTCCGCATTTCCCGGATAATTCTCCGGATCCATTGCCGCATTGGAAAAGTTTTTCATAACATACTCATTGAATAAAAGCTTTTCTTCCGGTCCGTCCATTCCCTGACGAACCGGAAACATCCCTCTTCCCGTCTGAAGAGCCCTCACCGATGCCTGCTCTTCCTGAATAATCTGAAGCCCTGAGAGTTCCATCTCTTCCGGCATTACAATCGAGAGTATCCCTGACTTTTCAATCTGCTCCAGGCAGGTGAACGGGTTCATCTCATCAATGGACCCCTGCACATCTGTCTCTTCCGAATCCGCAGCGGATTTCAACTCTTCAAAATCATCCAGAATTTCCTCTTCTTTTCCCCTCATGCTCTCGCCTCTGATTTCCTGTTCTTCCCATTCTGATGTCATTCCGGTAAACTCTCTGATCAGGCTGATTCCATATCTTTTTTCCATACAGGCAAGCACCTGTTCCCGAAATGACTGTCCTTCACTGTCAGTCAGATACCGGATCGATGAGACCTCATGTTCCGCTGTATTTCCGCTTCCATAGTAATGCATTCTGCCGGTAAGCCTGTTTTCGCTGAAATCTCCTGTGCCATAGCTTCCGTCTACTGCAAATACGTGATAATCTTCCAGAAGCTCTTTCTGATATTCTCCGAATACGGAAAAGATCGAACGGTCAACCGAGAGCCGGCTCATATTTTTATAAGTATGTATGACTGATATTTCCAGAATTCCGAGCACGAACGACACAAGAAGAATAAATACAATACTCAGCAATGCTGTTATCTCCGCGTTTCTCCCTGTTCTTCCCATCCTTCTTTCCTTTCCCCGCGTATTCCTGCAGATATTTAGATTGAGGAACTTTCCGATATAATCTTGTCAAAAATCGTATTGATCAGATTAATCAGCTGGTTTTTAAATATGAGCAGAAGTGCAATCACGATGACAAGAATCAGAACAAGTTCTATTACAGTGATTCCGGATAAATACCTCCTTTTCATGATAAACACGGCTGCTCTGTTCTTTGTTGTATTGATTCTCTCTTTTGCTTTTGTCATTACTTTTTCCATAGCTTTCCTCCTGTTTTCAAAATAAATCTTTTTCCTGTTTTTCAGATCTGAATCGAGAAAAATGCCGGTACAATTACAATGGCAAACACAATAATCAGCATCATAAACAAGGGAATCATAAGTTTTGTTCCTGCTTCCTCGCCAAGTTTTTTTGCAAGATTTTTTCGGTCCTCAAACGCTTCCTCCGCTTCCCTTCCGAGAAGATCTGTAAGTCCTTTTGATCCTTTTCTTAAATTCTGAGACAGAAGCATTCCGAATTTTCTGTAGGAAGAAATTCCGCACCTGGCTCCATAATTTTCATAACATTCTCCTTCCGGCGCACCTCCCTGAATCTGATACATTGTACAGATCATCTCATCATATGCTTTTCTTCCTCCTTTTCCCCGATATCGCCTGTCATAATCCTGAGCGATCAGAAACCAGGCTCTCCTGACTGTCATTCCCGCCCTGATATAGAGATTGAATTTATTGATAATCTGCGGGTAATCCAGTCTGAGAAGACGTACTGCCTTCTTTTCTTCTTCTTTTTTCTTCTGGGCGGAAGATACAACAATCATGCAGGACGCCCCTGCTCCAAGTACAAGGATTCCAAATGCTCTTG
>CALWBC010000332.1 GCA_944375755.1 uncultured Mediterraneibacter sp.
GGGATGTATAAGCAATTAATAAGACGACAAAGGAGGAAATACTCTTGTTAGAAATTAAAACCAACGAATCGGAAGCGGCCGCAAGAATAATTGTTGTCGGAGTAGGCGGCGGCGGAAATAACGCTGTAAACCGCATGATCGACGAACAGATTGCGGGCGTTGAATTTATTGCAGTAAATACAGATAAACAGGCATTACAGCTCTGTAAGGCACCGACACTGATGCAGATCGGTGAGAAACTGACAAAAGGTCTGGGCGCAGGAGCACAGCCGGAGGTTGGAGAGAAAGCGGCAGAGGAGAGTTCAGAGGAGATTTCGGCAGCTCTCAAAGGCGCGGATATGGTATTCGTAACCTGCGGTATGGGCGGCGGTACCGGTACAGGTGCGGCTCCGGTAATCGCGCGTATTGCAAAAGAGCAGGGAGCTCTTACGGTAGGCGTTGTCACAAAACCGTTCCGTTTTGAGTCCAAGACAAGAATGCAGAATGCACTTACAGGTATTGATAAATTAAAAGAAAATGTAGACACAATCATTGTAATTCCGAATGATAAACTTCTGGAAGTTGTTGACAGACGCACAACCATGCCGGAGGCACTGAAGAAGGCGGATGAGGTTCTTCAGCAGGGTATTCAGGGTATCACGGACCTGATCAATGTTCCTTCACTGATCAACCTTGACTTCGCGGATATCCAGACTGTTATGAAGGACAAGGGTATCGCTCATATCGGTATCGGATCCGGACGCGGAGATGACAAGGCGCTTGAGGCAGTAAAAGAGGCTGTTGCCAGCCCGCTGCTTGAGACAACGATCCAGGGCGCTTCCAATGTCATCGTCAATGTATCCGGAGATATCACTCTTATGGATGCTTCTGATGCAGCTGATTATGTACAGGAGCTGGCAGGCGAGAGCGCAAGCATTATCTTTGGTGCTATGTATGATGATACGAAGTCTGATGAATGTACCATCACTGTTATCGCTACAGGCTTACATAATGTAGGCGGAAGCGCTTCCAAACTCAAAGCAAGACTTGAGGGACAGCAGAAGGTTGGTTCTATTCTTCCGAACGGCGAGTCCCCGGTGAGAAGCCGTCTGGACAGCGAGAGCAGAAGCGCAGGCAGAACACAGGGAGGCACCATGCCGACACTGCAGCCGCGTACTCCTTCAAGCACAGTGAAAGAGCAGCAGATCAAGATCCCGGATTTCTTTAAGAAATAATCCCGATCTTTGCCGGACACGCCGGTTTATACAAATGAAAATCAGAGCTCTGTATGGAACAATGTTCCGTACGGAGCTTTTTTTGTGGCTGACTGCATTCAGCCTGTCGAAATATATTTTTCCTATCCGTCATCATCTGACAAAATTCCAACACACGCAGATTTATAATTAAACCCGAACCGATACATCAGAGAAAGAAGGTGGCATATGTATTTTGAGTTGTATCTGGATGTGTTTTTTCTGGAGAATTTCATGATGGACAGTCTGCTTCTGGCTGCTGTAAACCGCATAATGAAATGCGGCCGGCCTTCCGGCTGGATTTTTTTTGGAGGAATGCTGGGAAGCCTTCTCACCTGTGGAGTGATTCTTCTTCCCGTCCCGGGGGCGCTCAGACAGATACTCTGTTACCTTGCGGTCAGCAGCATTATGACAGTGGCAGGACTTCATCCGAAAAGTCCGGGGATGTTTGTCAGAATGCTGATTATGCTTTATGCGGCAGCAATATTTACGGGAGGAATCATGTATCTTTTCCGCCCGTATATGCGATATGCAAGTCTTTTTTATTTTGCCGCAGTGGCGGCTTATTATCTGCTGATCGGTTTGTGGAAAGTGGCCGTACATATCTTTATCCGGAGGGAGAATATCGTGATGGTGACACTGTATGCGGATTGTGAAAAACGGACAGTTCCGGCTCTGATAGATACGGGAAATGAGCTCAGAGACGCATTTACAGGAGATCCGGTGAGCATGCTTGACCGGGAGACTGCCAGTCAGATTTGCCGCGAGCCGGAGAAAGCGCCGGGCTTCCATTTTCTGCCCTGCCGATTTGCGGGCGGAGAAAGTGTCATAAAGGTATTCCGAATCAGAAAAATGTGCATCCACACAAAAGAAGAGAGATGGGTGGAAGACCCATTGTTTGGGATTGGCGAGGGAATTCTTTCCGAGGGAGGGGAGTACAGCGTTATCCTGAATCCGGAAATACTCTCCGGATGACAGCGCATGGCAAAGCCGTGCGAGAGACGGGAAAATATATTGGAGGAGAGCAACATGATGAAGACAGTAATTCCGCAGTGTCTGAAGCTGCGGGTCATGCCCGAGATCAGAAACCTGATCTTCGGAAACTGGAAAGAAATCCATTACATAGGAGGGGCGGATGTGCTTCCTCCGCCGCTGGAAGGAAGCAGGGAAAGCGAGATGATACAGCGCCTGGGGACAGATGATGACCAGGAGGCGAAACAGACTCTTATCGAGCACAATCTGCGGCTTGTGGTCTATATAGCGAAGAAGTTCGACAATACAGGAGTAGGGGTGGAGGATCTGATCTCCATCGGCACGATCGGACTGATCAAGGCGATCAATACATTCAATCCGACGAAAAAGATCAAACTGGCAACCTACGCGTCCAGGTGTATCGAAAATGAGATTCTGATGTATCTGCGGCGGAATAGCAAGACAAAGCTGGAAGTCTCCATAGACGAACCTCTGAACGTGGACTGGGACGGCAATGAGCTGCTTCTGTCGGATATACTGGGAACAGATGAGGATACCATTTACAGAGATCTGGAAAATGAGGTGGAGAGGAAGCTGCTTGTCCGTGCCCTGAATCAGCTGTCAAGCAGGGAAAAAATGATTGTAAAGATGCGCTTCGGACTCGATAATCCGGAAGGAAGGGAGAAAACCCAGAAAGAAGTGGCGGATCTTCTGGGAATATCACAGTCCTACATCTCACGACTGGAGAAAAAAATCATGCAGAGACTCAAGCGGGAGATGGTGCGCTACGAATGAAAATTTTGATTTTTCTGATACTTCCGGTTGGAGAAAAACATCCGGGAACTGCGGAATAAAAGTTCTGGAGAACGGATTCGATG
>CALWBC010000333.1 GCA_944375755.1 uncultured Mediterraneibacter sp.
CCTGATACTCTCCGTTTGTCTGGGGAATCTGTATGGTCAGCGTTACTGTTTCCCCTTTTGCGTAGTACTCAAGCTGCTGCTGAAGAGCATTCATACTGTCAACAGAACTTCCGTTGATCCCTGTAATAATGCATCCTCTTGTCATACCGGCTTCCTCAGCTCCACCGCCTGCGGTAACTTCAGTCACATAGACGCCCGCGGGGATATCAATCTCCTGGGAGAACGCGTCCGAAACGCTGATTCCCGTGATGCCGATCTTACCCCGATCCGCTTCATCAACACGTGTTTTGGTTTCCTGATTCATCAGACTCTGTATCAGTTCGGACACATCACTGATGGGAATCGCATATCCGATTCCTTCCACACTCTCACCGATCAGTTTCGCAGAGTTAATTCCGATAACCTCACCGTTTACATTCACAAGCGCTCCGCCGCTGTTTCCTTCATTGATCGCCGCATCTGTCTGAATCAGTTTTGCCCCGCTTTCCTGAGCCTCTCCGGTCTGACTGTCCGTTGTTGAAACCTGACGATCAAGGGCACTGATCACTCCTGTTGTGACAGACTGTCCATATCCGAGAGCGTTTCCGATCGCGATCGCCGGTTCTCCAACCTTTAACTTGGAAGAATCGCCTAATGTTGCCACTGAAATCTGATCCAGAGTCTCTTCAGGAATCGAATCCATCGGCACCGCGATTACCGCCACATCATATGTCGCATCTGTTCCTTTTATATTTGCCTCCACGCTGGTTTCATCATCAAATGAAACTGTAAGGGTATCGCTCCCCTCAACAACATGATTGTTTGTCACAATCATCAGTTCCTCATCTGTCTGTCCGATAATAATTCCCGTTCCGGCACCTTCGCTTGTTCTCTGATACGTACCGCCGAAGAAACTCTGTACTTCTTCAACTGACATACTTGTAATTGAGACAATAGACGGCATCACCTTATCCACCACCTCAGACACGTCCGAAGTCACCACACTGGAAGATCTCGATAAAGCCGCTCCGCTGTTTACCCGATCCGAAGATACCGCAGAACTGTCAGAAGAACTGTCCAGTCCCAGAATCCTGCTTCCGATTATATTGGAAGTAAGAAATACCGCGCTTGCGACAATCCCGAAAAGAATGGCAAATCCAATCACAGCAACCGCCTTCGGGATCTTGTTTCCGGGTTTGTTTTTATTGTCAGGCTGCTGTCCCGCCGATCCGCCGCCATATGGCCCATACTGCGTTCCACCGCTGCCATATTGATAATTCCCGTCAGGGTTATAATAATTATACTGATTATCCATACAATTACCCGCCTTCTGCTTTCGCTTATTCTGCTCTTATCATAACGATCTATTGTGATCAAACTGTGTTCAATCAATTAACAATCATTGAAAAGGAGACGGCCGCCGGGAACTCTCTCTTCTCCTTCCTCTGGCAGATACCGTCTCCTTTTGTATTTGACCTCTTTGACTGATTAAAGATCTACGAAATCAATATCATATCCGTCCTTATCGGAATCCCCTCTTTTATCCCGGTTTTCCTCAGACTCGTAATCATCGTCATCGTAGACATCATCATAATCATCATAATCGTCGTCATAGTCGTCATCGTAATCATCTTCGTAGCCGTCATCTTCATAATCATCGTAATCGTCGTCTTCTTCCTGCTTCTTCGATGATTTCTTTTCTTTCTTCTCAGGCTTCTGCTCTTCTTCATCATACGGAATATCATACTCATCATAAAGATCATCCAGCTCCTGATTTCTGTGAACCAGTTTCACTCCGAAAATGATCATGAAGACAAGAAGCAGAATAATAATGATAATCAAAATAATCAGAACCATAAGAATATGGCTGGTAATAAACTCTCCGAAAGCTCCCGGAAGAGATGCACCGGCTGTCTCGTCCTCTGTCTGATCCGGAACTTCAAAATGCTGGTAAGTGTTATCCTCCGTATCATACTGGAACAGCTCATCCGTGCCTGTCCTTGTATTCGTTGCGTAGATTACATAATATCTGTCTGTCGCCGGATCGGACCACGCCGGGTACTGCTGATCCTGAACAGTCAGCTCAACCTGCTGATAATTATCCGGAAGGCTGACAGCATCCGGTTCATTCAGAGGAATAATTGATGTCGTATCGGAAATCGTAAGCACCACATACGGAGAAAACGTTGCATTATCTGAATTATAGAGGAAGAAACTTCCTGCTCCGGACGCATCTACGAGATATCCGAGATAAATGCCTCCTTCATTGACAACAAACTTCCTGTCAGCTCCGTTAAAATTCAGAGTCGTCTCTGAGAATCCTTCCGGAATATCAGCTGTTGTAAATGCCTCGGAGAAATTATAGTCCGTTCCATTTACGTTGACAACAATATCCGTTGTTGCGCCTGCCGGTTCTCCGGACGTCGTCTGGGTTCCGGTGGGTTCTGCAGATGTGCTTCCATCATCAGCCGGATTGATCGTCACCGAGGAAGCTCCCTGCTCCAGATTCAAAGTCTCTCCGGATGCTACAGTCGCCGTGGAACCGCTGACAGAAATCGAAGCGCTTCCTGCAAGAAGGGCCCTGAACTGCATCGTTGCGCGAAGTTCCGCACTGCTTCCGCTTCCGGTATAAGTAAGTGTGCCGGAACCATCTGCGGAAAATCCGTCTCCACTCACGAACTCGAGAGAGGAAGGATCATAGTTCATCGTCACATTCACATCGCCTACTGCTTGACCATCACTGCTCTGAACAACAAGGTCAACACTCACATTGTCTCCAACCTTAGTGGACGGATCCGAAAACATCAGCACACCATCAGCTGCAAACGCAACTGTACCGAACATCGGCACCATAAGGCATACTGCAAGGATCAGCCCTGCAAGCTTCTTAAATGATTTCATATAATTACCTCTTTTGAAATTATTTTATCTGCCCTCTTCTTTTGAGAATGGCGAAATACACTCGATATAATCATACACGCTTTATATCAAAAAGTCCAGAATATTGACAATTTTTGCGCATAACCGTTCAGTTTTCCGAATAGGAAGTATCGGTTCCCGTTCCGCCGCCGTTATCCGTATATCCCGGATCATAGTTTTCCCCGGATGAGGTGTCACCATACCCTCCGGATCCGTCATCGTAATAACCGCCGCTGCCATCATCGTAATAGCCGCTTCCGTCATCATAATAACCGCTTCCATCCCCATTTCCGGTACCATCATCATAATAACCGCTGCCATCATCATAATAACCGCTTCCGTCATCGTAATAGCCGCTTCCATCACCATTCCCAGTGCCGTCATCATAATAACCGCTTCCGTTATCATAGGTTTCCGTATCATAGGATCCCGCGGAGTTAGCCGTATAAATAATATTGCTGTTGACCGTCTGCACGGTAGACGACGGAGTATAGTCCGTTACTCCATACAGGAACTCATGCAGCTGTGTCACATTTGACACCAGATCATCCGGAATAACAACGCTTCCGATCTCCGGAAGTGTATCTGTATAGTTATCCATCGGGAATCCGATGTTATCTCCCAGCGTGTACTCGCTGTACGCTGTCGCATATGTCAGAATTTCCTGAAGCGTAAAACTCGTGGACACCTGTGGAAATACTTTGTCAATTATCTCATTGAGTGTTGCAAGATCCGCCGATTTAACTTTTTCAAACATCTTTTCCACTACCAGACGCTGTCGCTCCGTTCTCGTGAAGTCACCGCCGGCCGTTGAACGGATACGTGCATAGGTAGTCGCCTGCGTTCCATCCAGAAGCTGCAGCCCTCCGGCAGTCAGGAAATGCGCTTCTTTTCCCGCGGAATCTGCCGTCTCCTGCAGATATTTATTCAGATATCCCACTTCTTCGTCCGTAACGTCAATCTCTACTCCGCCGAGCAGGTCAATCGCGTCGGCAATGGCTCCGAAATCAACTGTTACATAATCTTCAATATCAAGGTCCAGATTCATATTCAGCATATTAATGGCAAGAATCGGACCGCCATAGCTGTAGGCCGCATTGCACTTCTGATATGTACCTTCCGAAAGATCAAGCAGAGTATCTCTGTAAACCGATACAAGTTTTACTTCCTTGGTTTTATTATTCAGACTTGCTATGATAATACAGTCCGTTCGGTTTCCCTCTCCCAGGTTTCCGTCACGTGAATCCACTCCGAACAGAGCGATATTCTTATATCCATCCCCAAGATCCAGATTTGCCTTCTGCTCACGTACCTCCTGATTGATAATCAGGTCTTCAGCCCGTATTTCCTGTGTATCAATCTTGTTCCACTTTGCAAGCACATAAACCGTTCCTGCTCCTACCAGGCAGATAAAAACACCGGCCAGGCAGACCATTACCCGCTGCCACATTTTCATTCTTGTAAACCAGTTGCCCTTTTTTCTCCTGACACGCCGCGGCTGTCGGCTTTCTGCGCGCCTGCGCCCGCGTCTTCTCACATTTTTTGACATGATTATCCCCTATATGACATAATTCTTGATACTTTTACAATATTACAACATACCGATAGGAGATTCAAGTGTATTTTTCCACATCATCTTGTGTTTTTTGTTGTATTTTCAGGCGTTTCGTTTCCAGCAGCACTGTTTTCTTTCAGAAAATTCCCCGAATCCTTGATAAAGCTTGCGGAGACAAGCACGATCACCGCAGCGATGGGGAAAGCCGCGATAATACTCACGGACTGCAGGTTACTCATGGAACTGTCAGAAAACACCAGGGCAATGGGAAGAAGAATCAGCAGAATACACCACATAAGCTGAATCAGTCTGTGCGGTGATTCATTTTCCCCGAGCCTGTGGTAACTGTAACAGGAGCCGATCAGCGCGATCGAATCAAACGAGGTCGCGTAAAAAGCAATCATTGTAATAAGAAGAAGTACAAGCACCAGCGGAGCACACGGAAGGGTCCGGATAATTGCAATAATCACATCATACAGGTTTCCGTTCTGCTGATACATTGCCAGGAAATCCACTGCTCCGGACACCTGTTTTCCCAGCGAATAATTCCCAAGAACAATAAAGCTTATAATCGTGGATCCCACGCCAAACACATACCCTCCCAGTATTGTCTGCCGCACCGTCCTTCCCCTTGAGATATTTCCTATAAAGAAGGGCGCTGCAACACACCATACCATCCAGTACGCCCAGTAGAAGATCGTCCAGTTCTGCGGGAAAGAAGTTGATCGCTGAGGATCTGTATAGGTTGCCAGCTCAAAAAAATTCTGCGCCATTCTTCCAAGCGCTGAAAACCCTGTTTCAATAATATATTTCGCCTCGCCGCCGAACAGAAGAACAAAGGCCAGCAGGGCAAAAAACAGATACACGCAGGATTTTGCCAGAATACTGATTCCTTTAAATCCGTGAAGCAATGAATACGTGTATACAATGCAGGTAATTACCAGAATTATAATTGTAAGCACCGTAGAATTAATGTTGGTATGAAAGAGTTCGTTGATCGCCTCGGACATCAGCGGCGTGGCAAGGCTGAATGTAGTTGCCGTACCGGCCAGAAGCGCAAATACTGCAAGCAGATCTATCAGACGTCCGATGATTCCGTCCGTATATTTCCCCAGAATCGGCCTGCACGCTTCGGAATACTTCTGTCTCTCCCTTCTGCGGACATGAAGCATAAATCCAAAAGCCACCGCAAGCACCAGATAGAACCCCCAGGGAATCAGGCTCCAGTGAAAGATCGGGTATACGCTGGCCCAGTCCTGTATGCTGCCAAGCTCCGCGATATGCGGATCGGACGCGTAGAGAATCCACTCGGAAAAGGAATAAAACAGGATATCCGCCGCCAGACCTGCCGTAAACATCATGGATCCCCATGTAAAAAATGAATACTTCGGTTTCTCATTCTGATCTCCCAGCACAATATTCCCGTATTTCGATCCCGCTATGAAAACAGAAAGCAGGAAAATCCCGAGACCGATCGCCAGATAGTAGGTTCCAAATGTATCACCGAGGAAGAATCTGATCTGGCTTACAACTGCATTTGACTGCTCCGGCACACAGAAAAACAATACACAAAGCACCACAATAATTGTAAGCGGCACCAGTGTAATCAGCCAGTCTATCTTTTTATGTTCTGCATTCTGAGTTACATTCTGATTCATTTTCGCACCCTCCTGTGTTATTACAGATATTTCCGGTAACTGTGATCTATTTCCGCCAGTTCGGATAAGCTGTCAATTTCAACGACATCCCCCGGCTGCATTTCCATGATTCCAAGCCGGTAATCTTCCGGGTGACAGAACAGTGCCACATCATCCCAGTAGATCTGACGGTTCTTCCTGGTTTCAAATTCATATTCAAGATGCCTCTTCAGTCTTCTTCCATCCTCCTCTGACCAGCGGGAAACACTGAACAGCTGCCATCCCGACTCAGCTCCCGTGCGGCTGCAGGAGGTTACGATTCCATCTTTTACCTCCAGCACCCACTCATCCGTGTGCCGTTCCGTCCAGATACAGTTGTAGCCGGATCTCTGGAATTCAGGCCGCAGAATATCCGGATTATAGATAACCTGATCCCCGTCCAGTATCATGGCATCTTCCAGATGTTCTCTGGCTATGTAAAGAGAGGATATGTTGTTGCATGTATCATAATATGGATTTTCCAGTATCCTTACTCCATCATATTCCTTTTCCAGTTCATAAAACTGTTCTTTTAAGTATCCGACCACCACATAAATCCGGCGGATGCCGTTTTTATGCAGGGCGCGAATCACGGTGTCAATCATTCTTGTTCCATTCACCCGAATCAGCGGTTTCGGGGTTTTTTCCGAAACCGGCCGCATCCTCTGTCCTGTTCCAGCCGCCATGATTACTGCCTGTTTTACTGTATACATTCTCTTCTCCTCACTCTCTGCCACCTGGTCCGGCAGCGCATACTGCTCTCTTTTCCGGATTCTCTCCGAGGCAATTTTGAAATACTTCTTTGCGTAGCGGTACTGTCTCAGGGAATACTCTCCAAAATCCACTCCCAGATTTCTCTTGTATTCGCACCAGTTGCTCCACAGGAACCCGCATACCGCCACATAGCAGTATATCTTGGTTCTGACCTCCTCCGCACAGTGATTCTCAAAATAAATATCTATCAGACGATCTATTTCCTCTCTGCCGTAAAAAGAATAGATACTGAACATTGCCAGATCAACATGTGGATCCTGCATTCCGGCATATTCCCAGTCAATCAGCCGAATCTCCTCATTTCCTTCCGAATCCGCCGCAAAAAGAAAATTGTCGGGAACAGCATCAATATGGGTCAGCACCTCCTCCTTTTGCTGCTGATCAATATAATTTTTCAGAGAAAGGACATTCTCTTTTGTTTTTTCATAATCCCTGTAGGCAGAGGGTTTCCCTTCCCGGAGTTTCTCATAGAACTCAATCTGTCCAAACAGATCAAAACGGTGTTCCACACACAGTTTCATTTCATGGAACGTTCTCAGCTTTTCCATGCACTTCTGAACATCTTCCATATTCTTCGGATCACATGCTCGCGCATGACTGAGAAACTTTGTAATCTTATACCCGTTTTCCGGATTAATATAAATGATATCATCACAGATATGTCTGTTTCTGATCATCTCATATACCCTTGCTTCATTTCTCCGGTTAATCAGACGATCTGTTCCTTCGCCGGGAATACGCATGATATATTTCTCCCCGCGGCATTCAAAAAGAAAAGACCGGTTTGTCATTCCCTTTTTCAGTACCGTAATACCGGTTATCTCATCCGCAGTACACTGAAGGGCTGCCGCGGCCATATCTATGGCATCTGACCTGAGCTGATTCGAATTGCTGTCCAGCTCTCTGAGCTGTTCATAAGTATTGATCTCCACCGCCTGCGCCGCCGGAACAATCCTGGCCGGCAGTGTCATTCTGCCTTTTCGGTAAAGAGCTTCCTCCCAGAACGAATGATCATATCTGGAATCTTCCGCAAGCTCCCGGATCCGCCTTGCGGTCACCCGTCCATCCTCACCTGCAAGATAACAGATTCCGATAATCTCGTTCCCGTCTTCCGACTCGGGAACCGATACCAGCTCCATCTTCCGGTTCACCTTCACAGATCCTCCCTGCCTCATCCGATCCGTCACCATATACCAGGAATACAGTTCATACCTGCGGAACGGATTCTGACTGCACCATATATCACACGGAACAATATAGGCATTCGTCAGATGTTCTGCTGCCAGTTTAACAGAATACAGATTATTTTTCACCGAATACTCTGTATTTACAATCAGTTCCACTCCAAACTGGTCAATCAGATACTCGTACTGCTCTTTCATGAATCCGACTACTACATAGATCTCATGGATTCCCACCTCGTGCAACTGGCAGATAATCCGCTCAATCAAAGGTTCTCCATGTACCTCCAGCAGGCCTTTCGGAGTTTCCATATTGATAGGCACCATGCGCATACCAAATCCGGCCGCGAGAACAACTGCCCTTTGAGGAGAGGCTTCCTTCAGCGCCTCCCATGCTTTTTCAGTCAGTCCACATGTTTGGTCAATATACCCCTCTTCCGACAAAGCCTTAAGAGAACGGTTCGTAATCCCAAGAGAATGTCCTGTATCTTTTGATAATATCCTCTGATTAACAAATGGCTTCGCAGCCAGTTCGTTCAAAATATCACATTCTTGAATGTTCATGTACTCACCTTCTATTATTTTTATGAACAATTTGATTCTAATATTCTTTCCTAATAATGTCAAGCTCATTTCTGGAAATCCGGGAAAAATTACAGCAGTATACAGCTATTTTGTTCATTAACAACTGATTTCAAAATGGGCGAAACCAGGGGGGATTTCAGAACGTATTTCTGCGGAGACGGAGATGTGTACGGCTTCCGCTACAGGAAATAAGTGCAGCTAAAAGTTCCGGGTGCGGACTAAATGCAAAGACTGACAGCGGAGAACTCGCTTACGCTCAGACAACTCCGCCGCCAGCCTTAACGTCCACACCCGGAACTTTAAGATGCACTAGATTTCCTTCCGAAGTCACCCTCCCACATCTCCGTCTCCGCAGAAAAGGTCCTGAAATAGGGCTGGTTTCGTAATCTTTCAAATGGGGAAGTGAATGAATAAACAGCTGAAGAAAAAATAAGGTGCGGCCGGAAGGTACTGCAGATTTCAGCACCTTTCAGCCGCGACGTTGGTTCTTTATTCGGATTATTTTGTCGATTGATGGGAAAGTTTGTGCTGGAAACTACAGCCGCCGATGTGATTTTCCGATCGGATGTGTCAGTTCAAAAACAGGGGACTGCGTGAGCCATGCGTTGGAGCAGGAACGAATGAGAATCCTTCGTTCTGAATGTTAAAGACCGTAAAATGAGAGTGCCCTTGCACGACCATTTTGCGGTCTTGTTACATTCATTCGAAGAGACGAAGGAGTGGGCTCAGCATGGCGATGCAGCCGCCTGTTTTTGAACGTCCCCCAATCGAAAAACTCACCTCGTCCATATTTTGTTTCCATCAGAAACCTTCCCGTTAATGAACGAAATAGCTGATTACTTTTCCGCCTCCGTTTCTTCCGGTTCTTTTCGTTCCTCACTGAGCCGGTTTTCAATCGCAATCTTCTGTACAAGATTATCGATCTTATTTTCCAGCTGAGATATCTGGAGCGATGTAAGGAACAGCTTCACAATCAATATAAATATGATCACAAGATAGATCATGTTGATCGGAGACTGGAAACCGATCAGATCCGATATCATGTAAAAGACATACGGAAACAGTCCCATAAATACAAGGACCGCGGAAAATACAATCCAGAATACAGCATATTCAATCTTCAGCTTGGACTGCCGGATACGCTTCAGCATGAAAATCAGAAGCGATACCGCGCCCACCAGCATTAATATACGAAGTAAAACCGACATACTCTCACCTCTTCCTGAAGCTCTGTACAAGCAGAATCGACAGAAGCATCTTCAGCATATATTTCATGGAACCTATGATATTCAGGTAACTGGTTCCGAATTCACGCTCTGCCATAGTCACCTGAACTTCCGAGACTTTTGCTCCATTTTTTATAAGATAGGAAACCGTATCCGGTTCCGGTCCATAGTTCAGGTTCAGCGCAAATTCTTTAATCATATTCCGCGAAAACATCCGCATTCCCGATGTCGGATCTGCAATCCTCTCTCCCGTTGTCAATTTAATCGCCACAGTTATCATCCTGCTGCCGATCATGCGCAGGGAGCTGCTCTTTCTGACATTAACAAATCGGGATCCAATCACTATGTCATATCCCTGCCGGATACGGTCCAGCATATCTCCCAGATATTCCGGGAGATGCTGTCCATCAGCGTCAAACTGAATCGCGTAGGAATACCCTTTTTCATAAGCATATTTCATTCCGGTCTGAAACGCTCCCGCCAGCCCCAGATTTACAGGGAGATCAAGAAGGTGAAATCCTTTCTCCCTGCAGATCTGCGCTGTCCGGTCTTTTGACCCGTCATTTACCACAATATAGTCATACTGACCGTAATTTTTTCTGAGGTTCTCAACCACTTTTTCAATATTTTCT
>CALWBC010000334.1 GCA_944375755.1 uncultured Mediterraneibacter sp.
TCGCTGTGTTCAGTGGTCCTACGATTCCAAATCCGAATCCGATCAGTATTCTGGTCGCAAACAGAACATAAAAATTCTCCGTAAAAAACGGAATCACTCCACACACTCCGATGATAAGAAGGCCGCACATTACGATCTTTTTCTTTGTAAACTTCGTTGTCAGCCAGCCGATCATAAAGGATCCGACCGTGATCAGCAGATAGGGAACTGTCTGGAGAAGCTGAACGGTACTCGTCCCGTATTCCCCGTACTTCTCACTCAGTGTCCCGAGAACCGGCGTTACTCCCGTGATATTCAGTCCGAACGCAAAAGCAATAAGGATTACGCTTGCCGCCACTCTTTTTTTCTTGTCCATAACGCATACTCCTGTTCATACATATTTTTCACCATTTTATTATAGTCATTTCTTTTTTACAGGCTATGCAAAAATCGTCTAAAATCACTCTAATATTCTGGCTGTCCTCCCATTTTTCGTGCATTTACGACAAAATATGTATGTTTATTTTTGCTCTTATGGACTTTCCCACTGTCAATACTGATAGCGGATATCCATTAACCGGATTTCATGCGCGGGCATCTCAGCCTCAACTCTGAGAACATGGTCACTGACCTGGAGCTTGCGCATCTCCACCTTCGGCATGGCGCATCTGCGCATATATTCAATTTCTCCCTTTGCCAGATTATCCATATAATCCATATCCTTCCACAGATCCTGGATGCTGCCGTTCTCCCGGTTGACATAGAATATGCGCAGAACATACTCGCCGTTCTCCACATTTTTCACGGTAAAATTCAGCCGGATCGGATCCAGATCCTCATAAATCTCATCCATATCACTGATCTGAATATCCTTCTCTTCCTTCAGAGTATACCTGTAGTTGAACCGTTTATAATTATGGCAGGCAATCACATAGACCCCCTTTCTGTTCGTTGTGATCACCGCATTTTTCGACCTGGCGAGCAGACAGGGCTGCAGAAAATGCAGAAAATGAAAGGCATAGAACGCCGGTTTGCGAATCCCGTCCCGCGTCAGGAGCCCGTTATCTCCGCAGAGGACTCTGCCGGAGTCATAATATTCCGAGTGAAGGTCCGACCCGTGCCAGTAGCCCAGTTTGTCCACCCTTCCGGCCGCATCCAGACATGTCTTCATCACATACGCTCCGTGAGCGCAGCTGTCGCTGATGCAGTTTCTGTTGGAGATCGTGAAATTCCACTCCGTGACATGCAGTTCATCCGGCATAAAATCCTCTTCCTTCAGGATCTTTTCAAAGAAGGCAAGCTGGTTTGCCAGAAAATCGCCGTCCAGCGACCGCTTTCCAAAATAGATTCCATCCTGCCTCAGAAGCAGATAGGAATAGGAATAAACCGTAAGGAAATCCGGCCGGATCTGCCGCTTTTTCCAGTTGCGGATCAGTTCACGGTACTGGTAACGGTCGTAGGCGAGGGCAAACCCTGCTCCTCCCACCTTCATCCGTTCGGAAATTTTCTTCAGAGCGTGCCATCCTGCCTCAAAACACTCAAAATATCTCCCATCTTCTTCCAGCATATTCATCCGCTCATCTTTCCACAGCTCGAAATACCAGTTCTCCACCTCTTCCACTCCATACCGGTTCGCCAGATGAACAGCAAACTCCTCCATAATCGTATGATAGCCCTTCAGGTCATGGAAAATAATATCGTTGTCCCGGTTGGCAAGAGAACTGTTAATGGAATAGGACACGTGAATAGGCTTGAAAGAGAGTTCGATATAGGGTTTCATGCCGTGCTCGACCAGAAAATCCAGGCCCCGGTCCAGCCGGCTGAAATTATAGTGATACTCTCCTTCCTTTTCCTCGTACATTTCCTCCTCAAATATGTTCCACACTCTCACATACCGGAATCCGATCTCCTCCTGGATCAGGAGAAGCTGATTCTGGATGGAACTGTCCAGCAGTTCGTCTACCCCTCCGATATTAATAATCTCTTTCCAGGGCATCCGAAACCCTTCCACATGTTCCAGATCTCCCTCCACATGTTCCCGGGAACGGGCCATGGTCTCTTCGACGACCGCATCGCTTCCTGACAGATACTGTTTTACCCTGGTTTCCAGCGCTTCTCTGTCAGCCTGTTCCATCTCCTGCGGGCGGCTCATCATGTCCGCGCTCCGATTATTCAGATGTCCTTCCGCCGCGTCCCTGTCCTCCCGGCTCATCTGCGTCCGGTAAGCCGATGGCGTCACATGATAGATCTCCTTAAACGCCTTGTTAAAAGCCGCAGTCGTAGGGAATCCGTTATCCAGGGCAATGCGGGTGATCTTCCGGTCGCTGTAGAGCAGATCCTCCACCGCATGGAAAAGACGTATGTTATTCACATATTCAATAAAACTCAGCCCGAATCTCTTCTTGATATATTTGGACAGATAGGCATTGGTAAGATAAAGTTTCTGTGCCAGATCGTTCAGGCTGATCTGTTTCATATAATTGGACTGCACATAATTCTGAATTTCAAACACACGGGAGCTGTCCGGATTGAGCTGCTCCTTCAGTCTGGAATCATCCGCCCGGACCATAAAATAACTGGTCAGAAGGTAGACCGCCTCATAGCAGATACTGCTGAGGTATAAACCGCCTTCCTTTTCCCTGTTATAATATCGCGCCAGAATCCGGTCAAGCACTTTTCTCAGCTTCTCATAGGCATCATTTTTGTCTTCCGCCGAGTTGCACCAGAACAGAAGCCGGTTTGTCCCCATGGATTCCGAGAGCATGGTGAAATTGATATAGAACTGCGCCAACAGCAGCTCTCCCTCCGTCTCCCGCAGCGAGTGACGCTTATTCGCGTTGACAAGAAGAATCTCCCCTTTTTCAAGCCGGTATTTTTCTGTCTCAACTTCCACTTCCACCGCTCCGTCCAGCACATAGATTATCTCCGGATTCTGATGAAAATGTGTATTCTGTACTTTATCCATCCTGAACTCAAAGTCCATGATGGAATGAATCTTATCCATCATCTGTTCTGTTTCTCCTTTGCGCTTTTCTCTCTGCGCACATGGGCGCCGCGCAGTATTTCTTTTATCTATATCCAAAGTCAGCAAGACCGGGATTTCCAGTGAAATCCCGGCCGGTAATTCACAAAACCGCGTCCGCAGAGCGGTTTCTTCAAATCAGCAGCAGACATCCGGCAGCCGATTAATGGCACTTGCTCCACCCGCAGCATTTGCAGATATTGCAGCCTTCCTCAAACACAAGCGGCTCCCCGCACTCCGGACAGTACATCTTGTCCGTCTCCACCTCGGTTGTCACCGCTTTTGGTTTCGGCGCCTTATCTGTTTTCTTCACAGAAACCGCAGGAGTCTCTCCCCGCCTCTGGGCAAGTTCCGCCTGCATCTCATTATACATGTCCATCAGAGCGTTTCCAACAGCCATCGGACAGCAGGCTCCCTTGCTTGTATCTTTTCTGGTCACGCGTCTTGCCGTGTAAGACGGACATGATCCGCTGGAATTCAGCTGATCCACAATGGTCTCAATATCAATACCGCCTCGGGCACTGATGGAGATCATACGGGAAAGTCCTACCATGAAGTTGTTGCATCCGCCAGTGGAGCCCTTGCTCAGATACGTCTCAAGAAGAGCACCTGTGTGGGGGTCAAACAGAGCGATACAGTGCAGGCTTCCGCAGCCTGTTGTCAGCTTTCTCTTCTTGCCGACCACATCGTCTGTCACAAGAAGAATCTCGCCCCGTTTCAGTCCTTCTCCCGCGGAGATCTTCTTCGTCTCCTTCTTCTCACTGGTATTGAGAATACCGATTCTCCTGCACCCGTCGCGGAAGATGGTAATTCCTTTCAGGCCTTTCTCGTAGGCGTACAGGTACAGTCCTTCTGTCTCTTCTACTGTGAAACGGTTCGGCACATTTACCGTGGAACTGATGGACGCGTCGATATGATTCTGCCATGCGGACTGCATGTCGATCCTCTGACGGTAATCCAGAGTCATTGCTGTCACAAAATAATCCGGCAGATCCGCGTCACTGGTCAGCCCGTGCTCTTTCATATATGTCTCAACAATCTTTGTGTAGACTTTGTAATACACGTCCGTTCCATGGAGAGACTCTGTCTTTCTCTCATAATAGTTCGCATAGACAGGCTCAATTCCCCCGGAGATACCCAGCATGGTGGAAAGGGTTCCCGTAGGAGCGATCGTCAGCAGCTGAGAGTTGCGAAGTCCGTACTTTTTCACCAGTTCTCTTGTCTTCTCCGTTGTGTTTGCCGCGAAGAACGGCGTGTCCATGATCTCATCCGTATTACATTTCGGGAACGGCCCCAGCTCTTTCGCGAGCAGGGCGGACGACGCGATTGCGGAATCCGCCATGGCAAAACCGATCTTATCGCACATCTCCACAGCTTCTTCTTCCCCGTAGGTAAGTCCCAGTTTGATAAGACAGTCCGCAAGCCCCATGATACCAAGGCCGATCTGACGCCAGTCCGCCACACTCTGGCGCTGCTCTTCCAGCGGATGAAGGGGAAGTCCTTCTTCCAGCACTTCATTCAGAGCGCGAACCGACACCTGAACACAGTGTTTAAAGCCCTCAAAATCAAACTGAGCGTGATCGGTAAACGGATCTCTGACAAACTCGGACAGGTTGATGCTTCCGAGCAGACAGCTTCCTCCCGCGGGCAGCGGTTCCTCTGCGCAGGGATTCACGCCCGCATAGGAAAATTCTCTTGTGTTGCTCAGAAGATTCCAGTTCTCGATGCGGTCCCAGAACAGAGCTCCCGGCTCCGCATAGTCCCAGTTTGTCTCGGCAATTCTGTGAAAAAGATCACGGGCATTCACACGGCGTTCGATCACTTCTCCTGTTGCCTCTCTGGTATAATGAAGCAGATACTCCTCGTTCTTCTTCACTGCTTCCATGAAATTCTCATGTATCCGAACGGAAATATTCGCTTTCGTCACCTTCTCAAGGTCTGTTTTCAGATCAATAAATTCCTCCACATCCGGATGCGAGCAGTCAATGGAGATCATAAGCGCTCCTCTGCGGCCGTTCTGACCGATCAGAGCAGTTACCAGAGAGTACAGTTCCATAAAAGAAACGGAACCGCTGGTCTCTTTTGCCGCGTTATTGATCTTCGCCCCTCTCGGGCTGAGTTTTGAAATATCCACACCGCATCCGCCGCCGTAGCTGTAAGTGCGGGCAAGCTTCTTCGCGCAGTCGAAGATACTCTCTATATTATCCTCCGGCGGATCGACTACATAGCAGTTGGAATAAGTTACCTTCCTGCCCTGCTGATCCAGTCTTCTATTGGAAAGAATTCTTCCTCCGAACAGGAATTTTTTCTGACGGATATATTCGACGATCTCCTCGTTTCCGCCGCTGATCCGGTCGATCCATTCATCGAAAGTCTCTCCATCGTTGCAGTATTTTTTTGTCCAGATGTCGGTGCCCAGCTGATTCTCTTCGCCGAGCCATTCTTCTACCGTCATGACGTCTCCCTCTTTTCTTTTTTTGCAGCGGCAGCCGGCGTCATTTCGCCCTCCGCCGCCGTTTCGTCCTCCGCCATTCCTGTCCCCTTATAAGAGTCAGAAACCGGCGCTAGAATTAATGTTAGCATCTGAATATAAAAATATCAAGGCTTGACTTTTACCGGGAGCGGAATTCGGAAACACAAAAAAGAGGAACGCCGGCAGTCTTCCCCGCATTCCTCTCTGTCTTTCCTGTATAATATTTCTCTGCAATCAGCCCAGAATATCCTTCAGTGAGCGGATGGCAAGTGTGTATACATACTCTTCCAGACC
>CALWBC010000335.1 GCA_944375755.1 uncultured Mediterraneibacter sp.
CTCTTCACTGATCTGCTGGGACAGTGTCATAAGAGTGGAATCCTCCAGTCCCTTTGCCACATCCACAATAATCTGCCCGTCCGCGACATAAGGCTGCATTTTTCGTGCTGTTCCTCTCGTAAACGGAGAAGGGACCGCCAGGACAAGGAAATCTTTCCCCCTGATCGTCCGCTCCATATCGCCGGTAAATACCATATCGTCAGCCAGTTTCACGCCCGGAAGCTTCAGCTCATGCTCCCGCTTTTCATCCAGCATTTTCACCTCATTTTCATCAATGGACCATACAGTTACCTGATGACCGTTGTCATGAAGAAGAACCGAAAGAGCCGTGCCCCAGCTGCCGGCTCCAAGAATACCTACATTCGCCATAATGATCTACTCCTTTTTCTTTGATCCGAATTTATTCTCCGTACCTGTCAGAAGTCTTTTAATATTTGCGCGGTGACGGTACCAGGCCAGTGCCGTGAGAAGGAAGAGCACCACATAGAGCTCCACGCACCTTGCATGTTCCATCCGGAACCATCCCATCTGTCCGATCACAATCATCTCAATCAGAAATGCCGTATAAGCAGCCAGAGATCCGACAGATATGTAGCGTGTGACGATTACAGGCACGAGGAAAAACGCCAGTGTAACGGGAATCAAAAGCAGACTTCCGGGCATGTGCCAGAAGCTGTTCATCAGCACAAGTCCCGCCATCACGGCAATTCCCTTTCCTCCCTTAAAGTTCATATAAAACGGAAAATTATGTCCAAGCGTCACTCCTGCCCCGGAATAAAGTGTAAGCAGGGGCAGCGCTTCATTTCCCTGATACATAAATCTGACGATCAGGAACGCGGCGGCGCATTTGATCACGTCGCCGGCAAATGTCAGAATCCCTGCCTTCCATCCGAGGACTCTCAGCGCATTGGTCGTGCCCGCGTTTCCGCTGCCCCTTTTTCTGATATCCACATGGCTCATTTTTCCGACCAGATAACCGGTCTGAAACAATCCGCAGACATACCCGATCGCAAGACAGATCAAACGTTCCATAACTTTACTGCTCCTTTTCCTTTCTTTCCCTGATGAAGAACTTCAGTGAAGTTCCCCTGAAACCAAATGCTTCCCTGATTTTATTTTCCAGATATCTTGTATAGGAAAAATGCATCAGCTCCTTGTCATTTACAAAGATAACAAACGTCGGCGGTTTGACTGCCACCTGTGTGATATAGTACAGTTTCAGCCGTTTTCCCTTATCAGACGGAGGCTGCTGCATGGCCACCGCCTCGGTCATGATCTCATTGAGCACTCCTGTCGCGATTCTGAGCGTCTGGTTCTCAATCACCATATCGATCATATCATAAAGTTTCACAAGTCTCTGTCCTGTCACAGCGGAAACGTACATGATTTCCGCATACGGCATATAGGAAAGCACCTGTCTGATCTGCTTTTCATATTCCCGCATGGTGCGGTCATTTTTCTCAATGGCATCCCATTTGTTTACCACAATGATAATGCCTTTTCCCCTCTCATGAGCGATTCCCGCGATCTTCGCGTCCTGCTCGGTTACTCCTTCCGTCGCGTCGATCACCATAAGCACTACATCTGCCCGCTCCACCGCGGTCACCGTACGGATGATACTGTAACGCTCCAGTTCTTCCTTGATTTTACTCTTCCTGCGAAGTCCGGCCGTATCGATAAAGACATACGGTCTGCCATTGTGTATGATCTCCGTGTCAATTGCATCCCTCGTCGTTCCAGCCACATCGGATACGATCACACGGTTCTCGCCGAGCAGACGGTTGATGATGGAAGATTTTCCGACATTCGGTTTCCCGACTATGGCAATCCTCGGTCTGTCGTCTTCCTCTTCCTGTGCGCTTCCTTCCGGAAAATGCTGCGCCACAATGTCAAGCATGTCTCCAAGCCCCAGCCTGGACGCAGCTGAGATCGGAACCGGATCCCCGATTCCGAGATTGTAAAATTCATATACGTCGGGCATATATTTTTCAAAATTATCTACCTTATTCACCACAAGGACAACCGGCTTCCCGGACCTGCGCAGCATGTCCGCCACTTTTGAGTCCGCGTCCTGCACGCCCTGACGCACATCGGTAATAAAGATAATCACATCCGCGGTATCGATGGCGATCTGCGCCTGTTCCCTCATCTGGGAGAGAATCACATCTCTGCTGTCCGGTTCGATACCCCCTGTATCCACCATGGTAAATTCTTTATCCAGCCATGTCACATCCGCATAAATTCTGTCTCTTGTCACACCCGGCGTATCTTTTACAATAGAGATCATCTCTCCCGCCAGTACATTAAAGAGGGTGGATTTTCCAACATTCGGACGTCCCACAATGGCAACTACTGGTTTACTCATATTTCAACTGCCTTTCTTTTCTTCCATTAATTTGATAATCTGATCTCCGCTCTGTCCGGCCTTCTCATTCTCCGAGAAACGCGCTGATCAGATCCTGCCCGCTTGATTTTACAATATCCACGGGTACTTGTAAAGCTTCGGACACCTCTTTTACGGTGTAATCATCCAGGAACACGTCCTCATCCGCTTTGAGCATACTGCAGGGAATCAGCAGACGGCTGCCCAGATCTTCCCCCTTCAGCTGCGCAATCAGATCCTGTGCCGTCACCAGACCGGACACGGTAATCCGCTCTCCGAAGAAATCATTTCTCACCGCATATACCCGGATCTCCAGATTCGGATACTTTTCCCGGATACGCCCGGCAAATTCACACAGATACGGGTAGGCAAGTCTTCCTGTCGCCACAGATATCTTACGCGCCTGATTGCTGCCTTCCAGCCCTCTGTACCCCTCCTCAAATTCATTTTGGAGAAGCCGAAGCATTCCCACGCCGTTTTCCAGCTGCAGATAACCGTCGTAGCGCTCTTCCTCCGGTATCTCTTCTTCCGCAAGCAGATACCATTCATCTCCGGCATGAATAAAATGAAGTCCGTACTTATCATAGAGCTTTTCCTGCCATCTGTGGATCACAGAAAGCACCTGACGCGCGTCCTCCTTTGTAAAAGGCTCCAGCGGATAAAGTCCCTCGCGGTACCTGGTCAGGCCTACCGGCACAACGGAAACACTCTTCAGAAGGGGCAGATACCCGGAGAGATCCCGGATGGAACGTTCCAGCTCCTCGCCGTCATTGATCCCTTTGCACAGAACGATCTGGCCGTTCATCTCAATCCCGCCCTGAAAAAGCTGGTCCACTTTCTTTAACGCATCTCCGGCGAACCGGTTGTGCAGCATCCTGCAGCGAAGCTCCGGGTTCGTTGTCTGAAACGAGATATTAATCGGCTCCAGACGATATCTGATAATTCTGTCAATATCGTGGTCGCTCATATTGGTAAGCGTTACGTAATTTCCCTGCAGAAACGACAATCTGGAATCATCGTCCTTGAAATACAGCGTATCCCGCATCCCCTCCGGCATCTGATCAATAAAGCAGAAAATACATTTATTCCGGCAGGAACGATACTCATCCATCAGGCCGCTCCCGAACTCAATCCCGAGCTGTTCATCCGCATCCTTCTCGATCTCCAGTTCCCACTCTTCCCCGTCAGGTTTCTCCACAAGAAGAAGAATCTCTTCATCCTCCACATAAAACTGATAGTCAAAAATATCTTCTATTTCATTTCCATTTATGGCAAGAAGTCTGTCCCCTGCCTCGATTCCAAGCTCGTCCGCTATGCTTCCCGGTTCAACCCGGCGGACAATATGCTCATGCTTTTTCATTCCGATGAAAACTCCTTATTCCCTGTATTCAGGCCTCTTCCGCCAAAAAGCGGACTGTCAAAATCCGCTTCACTTCTCCAAGTATAACATAATTTCCGGTTTGCGCAAAGCGCACTTGAATTTAATTTGGAAAAATGATATAAAGGATATGTAAAAATACGTATTTATTTAACAACAGGAGAAAATCATGTCTAATATCGAACTTTTAGAAAAAACCCTTCCGGTTGCTCCTCTGAAAATCGTTGCAATGGAAAGCTGCCGGAATCTCGGACAGAAAGTCAATGATTATATCGTTTCTTTCCGGGAAAATACGATCAACGAAGTCTCTGAATCATCCCTGTATGTAAACTACAAATCAAATAATTATCTGGTAGACTGCGAATGTCCCAGATTCGGTACAGGCGAGGCTAAAGGCGTGCTCAGAGAGACAATCCGGGGCACTGACCTCTTCATCATGACCGATGTGTGCAATTACAGCCTGACTTACACGGTAAACGGTCATTTAAATCACA
>CALWBC010000336.1 GCA_944375755.1 uncultured Mediterraneibacter sp.
CTTCGTTCTGAATGTTAAAGACCGTAAAATGAGAGTGCCTCTGCACGACCATTTTGCGGTCTTGTTACATTCATTCGAAGAGTCGAAGGAGTGGGCTCAGCATGGCGATGCAATCCCCTGTTTTTGAACGTCAACTGATCGAAAAACTCATCCCGCCTGAATTCTGTTTCCATCAGGAAGCTTCCCGTTAATGAATTACATAACTGAAACCCGATACCTCCCCGGTGGCTGCCCATACTTTCTCTTGAAGATCCGGTTAAAATAGGAAAGATTGTCAAACCCGCACGCCTGTGCTGTTTCCAGTACGGTCAGGTCGGAGGACTTCAGCAGACGTTCTGCCATGGTGAGGCGGTAGTCGTTGAGATAATCGATAAATCCGGTCCCCATATGTGCCTTAAAGAACTTCATGAAATGGGATTTGCTGTAATATGTCAGCTCTGCCATATCTTCTACGGAAATGTGTTCCGCGTAATGTTCTTCTACATATTTCAATATTGTTTTCATTTTTTCGAGAGACCTGGTCTGAGAGGCCGGCGAAGTCTCTCCTTTTTTCTGCCTGTTGGAGATGAGCAGAAAGAAGAATTCGAAGAGGTGGCCTTTCACCGCCAGCTGATATCCCAGGGGCTGGGTATCGCAGAGGATGTCGATCTGACGGATACATTCGGCGGCTTCCTCATAATATGAAAGAGTGGAGATCAGAAATGTGTCTGAGGGGATGACGCCGTTGATCAGCGGGGTGATGAAACGGACCGCGCAAAGGTCATTGGTGCCGGAGATGAGAAGTTCCGGCTTCATAATGATATTTTCGTACTCCATGATATGACCGGGATCCTGTTCGATGGAGTGAAGCTGGCCCGGACGGATGAGGATGATATCTCCGGAGGAGACAGAGCGTTTCAGCAGATCCACGGAGACGATTCCGCGGCCCTTCTTAATTACGATCAGCTCCAGCTCCGAATGCCAGTGGAGCGGTACGGACGGAAAATCCGCGGGAATGGAGCACAGATATGTATTATATGGGAAATCCGCCGTGGTGTGAGACTTGGTCTCATGGTAGTTCTGATATTCGCTGATGTTCATTTCCCGCGAGCCTCCTTTGACCTGTTGACAGACTGTCCGGCGCGGTGCCGGGCGAGCCCCTTCCGGCCTGCTGTTTACCGTGCCGGGCGAGCCCCTTCCGGCCTGCTGTTTACCCTGCCGGGCGCACCGGTCTGAAAAAATTACTTCAGAATAATTCATATGATAGTATTGTACAATAAAACGGAATTATATTGCAAGAAAAAAGGCAAAAATCGTACTATACTATGAATTGTTGAGGGTACAGTTCACAGGATCAGTTCCGGCACAGGGACGGGAAGAAGCTCCGGACACGATGAGTGCGCATGCAGGGCGGAAAAGCTGTGAACTGCTGCGATTTTAAAAGGGGAATTATGAAAGGAGATCCAACATGAGTATTCAGGAAAAAGTAGAAAAATATCTTGGAAAAACAGTTGCTGACGCGTCGAATGAAGAGGTTTACGGCGCGCTGCTTTCCATTGTACAGGAAATGGCATCTGAGAAGGAGCGCACGGACAGTAAGAAAAAGCTCTACTACATCTCAGCGGAGTTCCTGATCGGAAAACTTCTTTCCAACAATATGATTAACCTGGGCATCTATCAGGAAGTGAAAGAGATGCTCGAGAGAAACGGAAAAGACATCTGCGAGATCGAGGAGATCGAGCCGGAGCCGTCTCTTGGAAACGGAGGACTGGGACGTCTGGCAGCATGTTTCCTGGATTCCATCGCGACACTGGGACTTGCCGGCGACGGAATCGGACTGAACTATCATCTGGGACTGTTCAAGCAGGAGTTCGAGGACAACCTGCAGAAAGAGACGCCGAATCCGTGGATTCAGGAGAAATCCTGGCTGAAGAAGACGGACGTTGTCTATCCGGTCAGCTTCAGAGGGCTGGATGTCAATGCGAGAATGTATGACATCGAAGTGACAGGCTACAACAATAAGACGAACAAACTCCATCTGTTCGATATTGATTCTGTGAATGAGTCTATCGTGAAGGACGGAATTGATTTCGATAAGGAGGATATCAGGGAGAACCTGACGCTGTTCCTCTATCCGGACGACAGCGACGAGCAGGGAAGACTGCTCCGTATCTATCAGCAGTATTTCATGGTAAGCGCGGGAGCGCAGCTCATCCTTGACGAGTGTGTGGCAAAGGGCTCAAACCTGTATGACCTGCCGGATTACGCGGTGATCCAGATCAACGATACACACCCGACCATGGTGATTCCGGAACTGATCCGTCTCCTCGTTGAGAGAGGAATGGATATGGATGACGCCATCGACGTGGTATCAAAGACCTGCGCGTACACAAACCACACGATTCTTGCGGAAGCTCTGGAGAAATGGCCGGTAAGCTATCTGAAGAAAGTCGTTCCGCAGCTTATGCCGATCATTGAGATCCTGGATGACAAAGTAAGAAGAAAATATGAGGACGAGAGCGTTGCTGTGATCGACCGCAATGACACGGTGCATATGGCGCACATTGATATCCACTACGGATTCAGCGTAAACGGCGTGGCGGCTCTTCACACGGAGATTCTGAAGAACTCCGAGCTGAACAACTTCTACAAGATCTATCCGGAGAAGTTCAACAACAAGACAAACGGTATTACATTCCGCCGCTGGCTCATTCACTGCAACCCGCGTCTGGCCGCATTCCTCGACGAGACCATCGGCGACGGATACAGAAAAGACGCGAACGAACTGGAGAAACTGCTCGCGTATAAAGACGATGAGGCAGTGCTGAACAAACTGATGGAGATCAAACATAAGAATAAAGAAGATCTCTGCGCTTACTTAAAGGAGACTCAGGGTCTGGAAATCAGCCCGGATACGATCTTCGACATTCAGGTAAAACGTCTTCACGAGTATAAGAGACAGCAGCTTAACGCGCTGTACATCATCGACAAATACCTGGAGATCAAGGCGGGCAAGATCCCGGCAGCTCCGGTGACAGCGATCTTCGGCGCGAAGGCGGCTCCGGCATACGTGATTGCGAAAGATATTATCCACCTGATTCTCTGCCTGCAGGAGATCATCAACAATGATCCGGATGTGAACAAATACCTCCGTGTTGTTATGGTTGAGAACTACAATGTGACAAAAGCAGGAAAACTGATCCCGGCATGCGATATCTCCGAGCAGATCTCCCTGGCGTCCAAAGAGGCCAGCGGTACC
>CALWBC010000337.1 GCA_944375755.1 uncultured Mediterraneibacter sp.
CTCGTAAAAGACGGGAGGACCAACACCTCCCGGGTATGTCCAAAAGAAACCGCCGGCGCTAAATCGGCGCGTCTGAGCTACCGCACACTAGATTCCAGGGACGGGCGCAGTCTTCTGGAGATTCATCTCGACACCGGACGTCACCATCAGATCCGTGTCCAGATGGCGCATCTGGGCTGTCCTCTGATCGGCGACCGCAAATACGGGCAGAAAGAAAGCACGGAACCGCTTCGGCTCTGTGCCTTCAAACTGGAATTTCTGCATCCCGAAGACGGAAGAAAAATGAAATTTGAACTGCCTCCGGACGCATGTCCGCGGCTGTGATAGCAGGGAATCCGGTTTCCCTTTCATCCGCCGCCTTTTTCACGCCTGAAACATTACAGGGTGCACTCTCGTGAGCGCACCCTGTTTTTCTCTTCCTGTTCCTTTTTCCACTAATTACATTTCACCTGCAAGTACCGGCTCTTCCTCTTCCAGAGATTCTTCATATTTATTAAGAATCGTCGTCTGGATTCTCTCTCTTGTTCCGGAGTTGATCGGATGGGCTATATCCCGATATTCTCCATCCAGAGCTTTCTTGCTCGGCATTGCAATAAATAAACCTTTTTCCCCCTCTATCACCTTAATATCATGAACAACGAATTCGTCGTCAATTGTGATAGATACAACGGCTTTTAATTTCCCCTCTTTCGCAACTTTGCGTACACGTACATCTGTGATCTGCATTTTCAGGTCTCCTTTCTCTGTTGCATTACACGCGGGGCCCGTTATCTAATTCAGCATACGTCAAGTTTCAAGTCATTTACGGCCCTGCAGCCCATATTTTCATGACAGGGTCATAATGCATAACGTTCATTCTTTTCAACTACAACTTTCACGCCGTTTTCTCCGACGTGTCTCGTATTTGCCCTGATCGTATCACGGCTCTCCACTATACAGTTTTCAATATAGGTATTGTCTCCAAGATATACATCATTCAAAATGATGGAATTCTTGATCACGCAGTTATTTCCTACGAATACCTTCTTGAAGATAACGGAATTTTCAACCGTTCCGTTTATAATACTTCCGCTTCCCACAAGGCTGTTTTTCACAACAGCGCCCGGATTGTATTTTGCCGGCGGCTGATCGCTTACTTTCGAGTAAACGCTTGGCAGTTCCTTGAAGAAGTAGTTTCGCACTTCCGGTTTCAGGAAATCCATATTGGTCTGATAATATGCGTCTACCGTGGAAATATTGCTCCAGTAGCTGTTGATCTTATATCCATATATTTTTTTCAGATTTTTATAACGGATCAGAATATCCGTCACAAAATCGTGCCGTTCCTCTTCCGCGCAGTGTTCGATCAGATCGATGAGCTGTCTCCTGCGGATTACATAGATTCCGGTGGATACGGTCTGAGAATGAGCCACCATGGGCTTCTCCTCAAATTCCTCAATCCTGCAGGACTCATTCATGCGAATCGTTCCGAATCTGGTCGCATCCTCATTCGGCCCCAGCTCCTTGCACACTACAGTGATATCCGCCTTCTTCGCGATATGGTACTCAAGCACCTTGTTATAATCCATCTTGTACACCGCATCGCCGGATGTAATAATCACATAGGGTTCATGACATTTCCTGAGGAAATCCAGATTCTGATAAATGGCATCCGCTGTTCCCCGGTACCAGTATCCGTTATCCGCGGTAATGGTCGGAGTAAACACGTACAATCCGCCCTGTTTTCTTCCGAAATCCCACCATTTTGATGAGTTCAGATGCTCATTGAGGGATCTCGCGTTATACTGTGTCAGCACTGCGACTTTCTGAATATGAGAATTTGTCATATTGCTGAGCGCGAAATCAATCGCCCTGTAACTTCCGGCAATAGGCATTGCAGCCACTGCCCGCTTTGCAGTCAGTTCATGCATCTTTCTGCTGTTTCCGCCTGCCAGAATAATTCCTACCGCTCTCATACTCTGTCACCTGCCTTTATCAATGTTTCACCGCTTTCGAGCACGCCATTGACGTAATCTTCCGCCGTCGTCACTCCGCTGACCGCGGTATTTTTGCCGATCTGCACGCCTGCAGGTATCACGGAATTTTCACCGATCGTCGCCAGCCCGCCACTGTAGATGTTCGGTTTCATCTTATTCGGCACTTCGCTTCCGACGCCGATTACCGCGTTATCTCCCACAACCGTGTCCTCAGCTATAATCGCCTTATCGATCACACAGTTTTCACCAATGGTAACCCCCTGCATGATAATTGAATCGCGCACGACGCTTCCCTTGCCGATCGTCACGCTTCCTCCCAGAACTGAGCTGTGTACTTCCCCGTAGATCTCCGAACCGTTGCTGATAATGCAGCGATCCACCACACCCTGCTCCGCGATATGCTGAGGCGGTATATTCGCGCTGTTTGTGTAGATTTTCCAGAATTCCTCATACAGATTAAACTCCGGAATAATATCGATCAGCTCCATGTTGGCTTCCCAGTAGGAGCTCAGAGTCCCGACATCCTTCCAGTACCCGTTGTACTCGTACGCAAAGAGCCTGTCCCCCTTGTCATGGCAGTACGGGATAATATGTTTGCCGAAATCACAGTTTGGCTGATCTTTCAGCTTGATCAGCGCCTCTTTCAATACCGGCCAGCTGAAAATATAAATACCCATGGATGCCAGATTACTGCTTGGTTTTTCCGGTTTTTCCTCAAATTCCTTGATCCGGCTGTCACTGTCCGTCACAACGATACCGAATCTGCTGGCCTCCTCAATGGGCACCGGCATCGCGGCAATGGTAACATCCGCTTTGTTCGCCTGATGGAAATCCAGCATTACCTCATAATCCATCTTGTAAATGTGGTCTCCTGAAAGAATAAGCACATAATCCGGATTATATGTTTCAATATAATTCATATTCTGATAGATCGCGTTCGCCGTTCCCGTATACCACTCGCTGTTTGAGCTTTTCTCATACGGCGGCAGAATAGAGACTCCTCCGACGTTGCGATCCAGATCCCACGGGATACCGATCCCAATATGCGTATTCAAGCGCAGCGGCTGATACTGTGTCAGCACACCTACCGTATCAATTCCCGAATTGATACAGTTGCTCAGCGGGAAATCAATGATTCGATACTTTCCGCCGAAAGCCACCGCAGGTTTCGCGACTTTCGCCGTAAGAACCCCCAGTCGACTGCCCTGTCCGCCCGCCAGCAGCATGGCAATCATTTCCTTTTTAAACATTGCGTCACCTCATTTCTGGTTAGATGCACTTATTATACCATATATTTGTTGTAATTGAATAATTATTTACAATTATTTATAAAGTATTTTTCTCTTTTTGTTTATTTCACACAAAAAGAACTTCTTTCAATTTTGACCACATATAGTATAATATAAAAGACCAAGTGATTTTATGACAAATATTGCTTAAGAATTCTAAAAAAAGAGAAGAGGAAATCCATATGTATAAGATCGATTTTGAGAAGCCGATCCACATTCATTTTATCGGCATCGGCGGAATCAGCATGAGCGGACTGGCCGAGATCCTTCTGGAAGAAGGCTTTACCGTATCCGGTTCTGACTCCAAAGAGTCTCCGCTCACGAAAAAACTGGAATCAGAGGGCGCGCACATCGCGTATGGACAGAAAGCGGAAAACATCACCCCGGGAATCGGATGTGTTGTATATACTGCCGCCATCCACAAGGACAACCCTGAGCTGATGGAAGCTGTCGCGCAGAAAATCCCGCTTCTGACCCGCGCGGAACTTCTGGGACAGCTTATGAAAAACTACGATACCCCTATCGCGGTGTCGGGAACCCACGGCAAAACCACAACGACCTCCATGATTTCCCACATCCTGCTTGCGGGTGATCTGGATCCGACCATCTCCGTGGGAGGTATCCTGAAGGCAATCGGGGGAAATATCCGTGTAGGACATTCAGGTACATTTATCACGGAAGCCTGTGAGTACACAAACAGTTTTCTTCATTTCTTCCCGAAAATCAGTGTCATTCTCAACATTGAGGAAGATCACCTGGATTTCTTCAAGGATCTCGAGGATATCCGCCATTCCTTCCATCAGTTTGCCGCTCTTCTTCCGGCAGACGGAACACTGGTGATCAACGGCGATATCACAGATTATCAGGAGATTTACGAAGGTCTTCCCTGCCATACGGTAACCTACGGTTCCTCTCCGGAGTTTGATTACAGCGCGGATCACATCACCTACGATGAAAACGGACATGTCTCCTTCGATCTGATCCGAAACGGACAGAAAGCGGACCACATCTGTCTCTCCGTAACAGGAGATCACAATGTTTCCAATGCGCTGGCTGCCATCGCGGTATCCGATCTGCTCTCCATCCCGATGGAGACAGTAAAACAGGGGCTTCTGTCCTTCACCGGAACGGACCGGCGCTTTGAATACAAAGGCGAGTTCAACGGCGTTACCGTTGTAGATGACTACGCGCACCACCCGACCGAGATCGCCGCGACTTTAAAGGCTTCTCAGCACGCGCCGCACAACGCGGTATGGTGTGTATTCCAGCCCCACACATACACCCGTACCAAGGCATTTTTCCACGAGTTTGCCGAGGCGCTCTCCCATGCGGATCACCTTGTCCTTGCGGATATCTACGCGGCGCGGGAAACTGACACGCTGGGAATCTCCTCGGCGGATCTGGCGGAAGAATGTCGAAAACTGGGAACGGATACCCACTATTTCCCGAGTTTTGAGGAAATAGAAAACTTCCTGAAAGAGAACTGCCGCCCCGGAGATCTTCTCATTACAATGGGCGCCGGGGACGTGGTTAATATAGGAGAAGATTTGTTGAAGTAAATCCTTTATTCACATTTTTTAGGAGTTATCCACACTTTCTACACATAGTT
>CALWBC010000338.1 GCA_944375755.1 uncultured Mediterraneibacter sp.
CCAGATCTTTCATATCCTCATTGATATATCCCGGGCCATATGCTGTCAGACCGGAAACAACCTCTGTCTCCATGTCAAGCACTCCGCCCTTCGCACGCTCCTCTTTCTGAAGTTTCTGAAGTTCTCCCCAGAGTTTGTCTGTTGCCTCAGTAGGACCCGCAAGGAAAGATTCGTCTCCGTCATACTGAGTATAGTTGTGCTGGATAAAATCACGCACATTTACTTCCTCTTTCCAGAGTTTGCCCTGAAACCCTGCCCACTGGTCAAAATCCACTTTTGCCATTCGTAAAACCTCCTCATGAAATCATTTCCGGACATCCGGCGGATCCCCGCCGCATCCGTTCATTAGTTACCTTGTCCATGCGCATGTAGTATATCATCTCGATTCGAAAAATACAAGAGTTATATCAATAATCATTATTATTTTCAGCTTTGTATCTGATTTTGTGCAATCGAAGGAGTTTTTACTATATATTGTGTTGTGTTTTCTTCTCACATACTTTTTCTTGTATTGTTTTAAATTCCATCCATTTCCGCATTCCGTATCCCCTTCCTGTCACTTCATATTGATCATGCCCTTTCATTCTGATATAATACACCAGGAATCTAAGTTTAATCTTCAGAAAGGCGGTTCTGTATTATGAAAATCAGAAAAAGCAGACCCGAAGAACTGGATCTGCTCATGAAAATGTATGAAAATGCGCGGCTTTTTATGGCCGGTCACGGTAATCCGACACAGTGGGGACAGAACTACCCGAAACGGACTCTGATTGCCTCCGATATCGAATCCGGCTGTTCCTATGTCTGTGAAGAACACGGAAAAATCATTGCCACATTTTACTACAGAAAAGGAGCGGACGATACCTATCGCCGTATCTACAGCGGAGAATGGCTCAACGAACGACCTTACGGCGTAGTGCACCGCATCACTTCCGACGGAACGATAAAAGGCGCCGCGTCATTCTGCCTCAACTGGGCCTTCGACCAGTGCAAAAACCTCAAGATAGACACTCACCATGACAACCGCATCATGCAGCATCTTCTGGACAAAAACGGCTTTACATACTGCGGTACCATCTACACGGATGACGGCAGCGAACGAATGGCATATCAGAAATCAGAATGATGCGGCCCGACTTCAGGAATGAATCACATCCTAGTAATGAATCACAACCGGAGTTCCTTCCTCGATCATATCGTACAGCGCTGCCGCCTGATCAAGGGGCATGTTAATACATCCATGGGAACCTACACCGGAAATCTGATTCCTGGTGCCTCCGAAGGAGGACTGCCATATGGCGTCGTGGAATCCCACGCCTTCCCATGTCACCCTCATCCAGTAATTTACATGGGTACGGTACTCGGGCTGTCCGGTCGACGGATCCGTTGCTCCTACAAGCACTTCGTCCCGGCTCTTCTCCAGAATGGAATATACGCCTTCCGGCGTCACCTTCTCCGGAATCGGTTCACCGGTCACCACATCTGTTTCAAGCGCCACGCTGCCATCCACAACATACCACATATGCTGAGCGCTCAGATCTACATCCACGTAAGTTGTCCCCCAGTCCGGCATACTGTGGGACGCTGCCGTTCCTCCGATATAGTACTCCGGCTCCCGAGTCAGATCTTCCCCGTTTTTAATCGCTTCCACGATCACATCATACTCCGCGTCCTCATTGATAGACCAGCCGTAGGTTCCTCCCGTAACCGTTGCCTCTTTTCCCGATGGAGTGGTAAATGTTCTTGTTGTCCCCACCGTGTCATATGTATTTCCGAAATTTTCCAGCCATGCTCTCACAGCGCTCTCATCGATCACCACCTGCATCTGATCATCTGTGGTCAGCCATCCGGAGATCACGGAACCGTCGATCACCACATCCTCCGACATGGTGTAGACAATCCGCGCCTGGCAGTACTGATTCATCTGATCACAGGCCTGCTGAACTTCCGGCGAATCCGATGTGTAGGCGGGAAGCGCGTAGCAGCCCTCTTCTTCCAGATTCAGTTCCGGGTTCAGGCCGCTGACCGCCTCTGTGATCTTCTGTGTAAGCGCATCCATGTCCACAGCCGTCCCGTACTGTTCCGGTTCCACTACAAACTGTGACCCGTCATACTTCGGCTGTGCGGATACCGGCTGGGTCTGTTCCGCTGTTACCGCCTGCAGAGACTGGATCTTTTCCTGCAGCATCTGCTCATCATAAGAGACACCGATGTCCACATTTTTCTCCGTTCCCTTAAACAGCACCGCGGGCCAGAGGAATCCGTTCTGTGCCTTCATTGCTTTCTGAAGCCCGGTACTGTCCTCCAGAGTCAGTGAGATATCTTTTCCCGCTATCGTTTCAACAGCATCATTCATCTCCGTCAGCTTCAGTTCATAGCCATCCACATCGCCGCGGAACATTTCTTCCGCCTGTTTCTCTGTCTTTCCCGAAAGATCATGTCCGTTAATCTTCGTATTGGGCAGATAGTGGCCGCCAAAATAAAAAGAAACGCCAAGATAGACAGCGGCAAGCGCAGCCACACATCCGCCGGCAATGCAGATTATTTTTCTGTGGTTTCCCTTCTGCCTCTTTTTTCTTTTGTATTTCATGTCTTTTCTCTCTCCTTCATATAACCATTAGACTGTCCGGACAGTCCAAAGGTTGCAAAAAAGCAGAACTTTTGACTGTGACAGTGATCCGTCGTCAAAAGTTCCGCTTTTGTTTACGAAATTTACAGATCAAAACGGATCTTCATATACGCCTTGATCTCTTCCACACATTTTTCAAATCCCAGCTTTCCGCTGTTCAGGCACAGATCGTAATTTCTTGCGTCCGCCCACTCGTGTCCGGTGTGATAGCGGTAGAAATCTCCTCTGTACTCATCGGTTTTCTCAATATATTTCTGCATTTCCTTTTCCGTCATGCTGTTTCGTTCCATCGAGCGGTCCAGACAGAATTTCCGGTCCGCGTGGATGAACACGCTCATCACGTTCGGATAGTCTCTCAGTATATAGTCCGCGCATCTTCCGATAATCACACAGGATTCCTTTGCCGCAAGCTCCTTGATGATCTTCGCCTGATAGTTAAACAGGTTGTCATCCGAGGTAAATCCCCGATCTTCCGGCGGAAGAAGCTCTCCCTCGTACGGACGGCTCAGAATCTTGAACCAGCCCGCATGGCGGATCTTCTCATCGGACATCCCGAACAGCTGCTCATTGATCCCGCTGTCTTCCGATGCCATCCGAAGAATCTCACGGCTGTAGCAGTTGATTCCCAGATCTTTTGCCAGCATTGCGGCGACCGTCTTTCCTCCGCTTCCATACTGTCTGGATATTGTAATCACGATATTTTTCATACGCTGTGCCTCCCTGCTTGTTCTTCTTAATGCTATTATAGCATCTTTGCAGTTATTCTCCCAGATAAGCTTTCTTGATATCATCATTTTCCAGAAGGTCTTTCGCATTTCCTTCCATCACGATCCGCCCCGTCTCCAGGACATACGCCCGGTCCGCGATAGAGAGAGCTTTCTTCGCGTTCTGCTCCACAAGAAGAACCGTAGTGCCGCTCTCGCTGACCGAACGGATGATATCGAATATTTCATTGACAAGAATCGGTGAAAGTCCCATGGACGGCTCATCCATCAGGATAATCTTCGGTTTTGACATCAGCGCGCGGCCCATTGCCAGCATCTGCTGCTCACCGGCGCTCAGAGTTCCTGCCATCTCGTTCTTTCTCTCTTCCAGATGCGGAAATCTCTTATATACATTTTTCAGGCTCTCCTCAATCTCAGCCTTGTCTTTTCTCGTATAAGCCCCCATTCGAAGGTTCTCATACACGCTCAGATCCGCAAACACACGTCTGCCTTCCGGCACATGCGCCATTCCCATGGATACGATCTTGTGGGCAGGCACTTTGGTTATGTCCTGTCCCTGAAACATCACATGTCCGCTCTTGGGTGAAAGCAGCCCTGTGATCGTATGGAGTGTGGTTGTCTTGCCGGCACCGTTGGCGCCGATCAGGGCGATAACCTCCCCCTCGTTTACTTCGAAGGAGATGCCTTTGATTGCCTGAATCACACCGTAATAAACTTCCAAATCTTTGACTTCAAGCATTGCCATAGCCGTTTCCTCCTATTCTCCAAGATACGCTGTGATAACCTGAGGATCATTCAGCACATCCGATGTCTTTCCCTGGGCAAGCACTTCTCCGAAGTTCAGCACCGTGAGTTCCTCACAGATACCGCTGACCAGTTTCATATCATGTTCGATCAGAAGGATCGTCATGTGAAAATTATCCCGCACAAAGCGAATCATGTCCATCAGTTCCCCGGTTTCATTCGGGTTCATTCCCGCTGCCGGCTCATCCAGGAGCAGAAGCTTCGGCTCCGTGGCAAGAGCTCTGGCGATCTCCAGTCTTCTCTGCTGGCCGTAGGGCAGATTCGACGCGGTCAGGTGCGCCGCGTCATCCAGATGGAACACCTTCAAAAGCTCCATCGCCTGCTCATCCATCTCTTTCTCCACCTTCCGGTAGCTTGGAAGCCGGAGGATACCTGCTGCTGTCGAGTAGTGATGCTTGTTGTGAAGCCCCACCTTTACATTGTCAAGCACGCTCAGCTGCTTGAACAGCCTGATATTCTGAAATGTTCTCGCGATTCCCGCCTTGCTGATATCAATGGTTTTCTTTCCCGTAATATCGTTGCCGTCCAGGATCACTTTTCCACTGTCCGGCTTATATACTCCGGTCAGCAGGTTGAACACGGTTGTCTTTCCCGCTCCGTTCGGCCCGATCAGACCGTACAGTTCTTCTTTTTCTATCGAAATATCAAACGCATTCACCGCGCGGAGACCGCCAAATGAAATGCCAAGGTTTTTTACTTCCAGTAATGCCATTATTTCACAGCCTCCTTTTTCTTTCTGAAAAATGAAAGATGTTTCTCTCTCCACTCAATTGCCTTTGGCGCCCAGTTGAAGAGCATCATCACAATCAGCACGATCGCGTAGATCAGCATACGGTAATCCGCCAGTCCACGGAGAAGCTCCGGCAGAAGTGTCAGGATCACGGCTGCGATGATGGAGCCCCTGATATTTCCAATGCCGCCGAGCACAACAAATACAAGGATCATGATCGACTGGTTATAACCGAAGTTGTTTGTATTCGCGGTCAGTGTGGACAGGTTATGCGCGTAGAGCACGCCGGCGCCGCCTGCCAGAGCCGCGGAGATGGTAAATGCCATCAGTTTGTATTTTGTTATATTGATTCCAACAGATTCCGCCGCGATCCGGTTGTCACGGATGGACATGATCGCACGTCCGTCCCTTGAGTTGATCAGATTCATTACAATGAAGAGTGTGATCAGCACAAGGATAAATCCGATCAGGAACGTGGAATCTTTCGGCGTTCCCGTAATTCCCTGAGGACCGCTCACAAGAACAGTTCCGTCGGGCTCCATGTTCAGTCCCATCACGTCCTTTGTGGAAAAGTGGAATCCGTTGGAGTCTTTTCCGATAAAAAGAACGTTTACCAGGTTCTTGATGATCTCGCCGAAAGCCAGGGTCACGATTGCCAGATAATCACCTTTCAGACGCAGCACCGGAATTCCGATGATGATTCCGAATACAGCCGCCACTGCGATACCGATCAGCAGCGCAAGGAAAAACCGGAGCGGAGCCACGGTGATCACATCCCGCATGCACTTTGAGAAAAACGCGCTGGAAAACGCGCCGACGCACATAAATCCCGCATGTCCCAGACTCAGCTCACCGAGGATACCGACAACCAGGTTCAGTGAAACCGCCAGAATCACATAGATACAAAGCGGTACCATCAGACCTTCCAGAAGGCTTGAAACGCTTCCCGTACTGATCAGCACCTGCATAATGACAAATGCCGCAATGACAATACCATAGGTAATCAGATTACTTTTTGTTGTTTTATTCATTTTCTTCAGCATATCTTCCACCTACACTTTCTCCTGAATCTTTTTCCCTAAAAGTCCTGTAGGCTTCACGAGAAGCACAATGATCAGCACCGCAAACACGAGCGCGTCCGCCATCTGTGAAGAAATATACGCTCTGCCGAGAATCTCGATGATTCCCAGAAGCAGTCCGCCGATAAAAGCGCCCGGAATCGAACCGATTCCGCCGAATACAGCGGCAACAAAAGCCTTGATGCCGGGCATGGCGCCGGTATAAGGCGTCAGGCTCGGGTATGCGGAACAGAGAAGCACACCTGCGATAGCCGCCAGCGCGGAACCGATTGCAAATGTAAGAGCGATGGTTCCGTTTACATTGATTCCCATCAGCTGTGCGGCGTCCTTGTCCTCAGACACTGCGCGCATGGCCTGCCCCGGTTTGGATTTCTGAACAAACGTCATGAGAACAATCATAATAATCAGACAGGCTGCGATGGTGACAATGGTCACACCTGATATGTTCAGCTGTCCGTCCGCAATTGTAATTCCGTTCCATTTGATTACTGACGGGAACGTCTGTGTATTTGCTCCGAATACGAGCAGCGCGATATTCTGCAGCAGATAGCTGACACCGATCGCCGTGATCAGAACCGCCAGTGAAGAAGAGGCGTTTCTCAGCGGCTTGTACGCCACTCTCTCGATCACGACACCGAGCACTGTGCAGACAATCACAGCGGCGATCACCGCGATCACCGGAGACATTCCTGCCTGTGACATTGTCAGAAGCGCAATATAAGCTCCGATCATAATAACATCCCCGTGCGCGAAGTTCAGCATCTTCGCTATACCATACACCATAGTATAGCCGAGGGCAATGATCGCATAGACGCTTCCAAGACTTAATCCGTTAATTAAATACGATATAAAGCTCATATCCCATTCCCTTCCATCTGTGTTTTTTGTCTTGACATCAGCTAATTATAGCACAGTACCTTCCATATTCGCAACAAAAAAACGAGCACACTCGGTTTTTTTACTGAAAAAATCCGATTATGCCCGTTTTTTCCATCATTGTCTGTCAGCGGACAGAGGTCCGCCAGGTGTTATCTCGTCTCCCACTTATGGTAGATCGCTTCCAGCGCGTCCACTACGCCATCAATGCCGAGAAGACTTACATTAAACATCATGCTGTTCGCCTCGATGCCGCCCCATTCCCTTCCGGTTCTGGTCTCGTAATAAATCTTTCTCTCTCTGTCCGTCTTCTTGATCTTATCAGCAGCCTGCTTCTCCGTCAGCTTGTAGAGCTTCATGATCCGGCGTATCCGGTCCTCTCTGTACGCATAGATGAAAGTGTTAATGCAGTTGCTGTAATCGCCCAGTATAAAATCCGCGCACCGGCCCACAAAGATTCCTGGACCGTTCTCCGCCAGCTTTCTGATAATCGCCGACTGCTGCTCGAACACCCGGTCTGTCAGAGGTTTCCCGGATTCATCACTGGTGACAAATACCCGGTACTCCGGACTGCTCGCGGCATATGCCGACAGGAACCTCCCCAGAACCGTCTCATCGACTTTCGTCGCATCGTCCTTGCTGATATGCAGTTCCTCCGCAGCCATCCGGATCAGATTGTGATCGTAGAGCGGAATATCAAGTCTCTCCGCCAGACGGTTTCCCACTTCATGACCGCCGCTGCCAAACTGCCTGCCGATTGTAATAATGGTGTGTTTCATCATATCTGCCACTCCTCTCCGTAGATCTCTTCCGGCATTTTCTTTCTTCCGCTTTCCCAATCTTATATCAGCCGGATCCGATAATTATATTTAGATTATACCATCATCTCAGAGAGAAAGGACAGATATTTCTCCTTATTTTTTATATTTTTCATTCTTTTCTGCTGACAATTCCATAATAGCTTTTCGATGTAATTGCATAAATCACAATATAGAACAGAGCAAATACAAGATAGCAGCAGATGGTAACAATAATCAGCAGTTTTTCCTCTGTCGCCGCCATCAGCATCAGAATCTTCGAGATCAGAGGAAACGCAAACGCCAGATGCACCCCTGCTGTAATCAGCGGCAGGAAAAATACCGTGAGCATCTGAGAATTAATGCTCTGCCGCACCTCTTTTCTCGTCATCCCGACCTTCATAAGAATATCAAAGCGGTTCTGGTCTTCATACCCTTCTGAAACCTGTTTATAATAGATAATCAGCACGGTTCCGAAGAGAAATACCGCCCCAAGCAGTACTCCCAAGAAGAACACTCCTCCGTTTATCCCGATGTAGTCCGCACGACCATACGCCTTGGAATCCATATAGAAGTCCGGCATCTCCTCCGGCAGCTCATTGAACCGCTGAAGCAGCGTATTATAAACAGCGATCTCCGTATCATCGTCACAGTCAAGATCAAAACTGTAACTTTCCTTAATAAATGCAACGGACATATCCGTATATTCGCCGGTCATCGCATTGCGCTGATCCTGAATCTGTGCCAGGGCCGTCATATCTTTTACCACAAGGAAAATGCTTCCTCCTACACCTGCCTGCACGGAATCTACCGTAAACGGTTCCGAATCCAGCTGCTTTACCTTCCAGGTGCCGCAGTTTTCAATCGTAATGGTATCATAGGCATAGTCTTCACCCACAGCATAGATGAGAGCTTCGCCATCCTGAAGTTCCATATTTTCCCCTGACAGCGCGTTGTAACCTTCCAGTGTCGAGATATAGATGCTGCGTACCGCTTCATAGGTACTGGCCGTACCGTCTTCTGACAGGAAGGTCTTCTCCGACATCCACAATTTGTCACCCGCCTGGAATCCTGCCACGGAGAGAAGGTAGAAATCTTCCGTATTTTCCGCATTCAGCCCGTATTCCTCCAGAACACCGGCGGCAGCTTCCCTGTACCCTTCTGTCTCTGCCGGATCCTCAGCGGTAAATTCAATCATAATGTCGTTGGGATACCGCCTTGCCAGTCCGTCCTCTGTCTGCGCGTACATGCAGACAGTGGAACTGACCGTGACAAGCGCCATGGTGGACAGGATGCAGATTGATGCCAGCCCGGCGCCGTTTCGCTTCATCCGGTATACCATGGAAGAAAGCGCAACGAAATGTTTCGTCCTGTAATAGTAACTCTTCTTTTTCTGCAGCAGACGGCACAGTGCCACTGATCCGGCGATGAACAGCAGGTAGGTAGCTATAATCACCATGATAACCGCGACAAAAAACATTACCATTGCTGTCATGGGATCCAGAATCTCAACTGCCAGATAGTATGCCGCCGCCAGCAGCGCAGCCCCAAGAATCGCCAGCACCCAGTTTGCCTTCGGCGGTTTTTCTCCCACATTCTCACTCTTCAGCATTTCCACCGGGCGAAGCCGCACAATGTAGAAAAGCATCCGCAGAAGAATCAGGAAAAAAATCACAAGGAACCAGACGACCGTCAAAAGAACCGGTTTGAGGGCGACATGGATTTCAAATCCGATCTTCCCGCCCAGCATCTTCATTCCCGCCAGCTCGGCCAGCTTGGAAAACAGGATTCCGAAAATCAGGCCTCCCGCAATGGAAACCAGCGCCGTCAGGAGATTTTCCCATACCAGAATTCGCACCAGCTCGCGCTTGCCCATTCCAAGGATATTATAAAGTCCAAACTCCTTCTGCCTCCTCCGGATCAGAAACGAATTCGTATAATACAGGAAAATCAGAGAAAACACGGCGATGATCCAGATTCCAAGCATCAGGAATGACTGCAGCATCTCTCCGCCCCGCACAGTGGCAAAATCCGCGCTCATTCCCAGATAAGAGATGATGTAAAACATCATTATCATACAGATACAGGTGATAATATACGGGATATAGAGTTTCCGGTTTTTGGATATTCCGGATCCCGCAAGTCTGATATAGAATCCTCCTCTCATCGCCTGTCACCACCTGTCGCCAGCATTGTAAGCGTATCGGATATCTTCTGATAGACCTGCTCATCCGTCATATTCCCCCGATACACCTGATGGAACACTTCGCCATCCCGGATGAACAGCACACGCCCTGCCTTGCTCGCTGCCTTGACAGAATGAGTCACCATGAGAATCGTCTGTCCTCTGGCATTGATCTTTGCGAAAAGCCCCAGCAGTTCATCTGTAGAACGGGAATCCAGCGCCCCTGTCGGCTCATCAGCCAGGATCAGCCTGGGCTCCGTGATCAGCGCGCGCGCTACGGCCACCCTCTGCTTCTGGCCTCCGGATATCTCATAGGGGTATTTCTCCAGCAGACCGGCAATGCCCAGTTCCTTTGCAATCGGTGTCACCAGCCGGTCCATCTCCCGATATGCCATTCCCTTAAGCACAAGCGGCAGAAGAATGTTGTCTCTGACATTAAAGGTATCCAGAAGATTGAACTCCTGGAACACAAAGCCCAGATGATCCCGCCTGAACTTTGAGATATCTTTATCTTTGATCGAAGAGAGGGGCCTGCCGTCCAGATACACCTCCCCTTCCGTCGGCTTGTCAAGAGCCGCCATTATATTAAGAAGCGTGGTCTTGCCCGATCCGCTTTCCCCCATAATTGCCACATATTCCCCTTCCTCCACAGAAAAATTCACACAGGAAAGCGCCTGCACCTGATTTCCGCCAAAGCGGGGCCTGTATATTTTCTTCAGATTTTTCACTTCCAAAACAGCCATATATTCTGTCCTCCTTCATTTGATCTGAAGTCAGTATAACAAAACAGGTGGAATACCGACATCGAATCCTGTGACATTCCACCCATACCATGTGACACAATTGTAAGACCTTCTCACTCCACCTCCAGCGGATAGGACTCCAGATCAACCGTGAACCTGCTGCCCTTTCCCGGCTCTGACTGCACGGTCAGCTTATGCCCCAGCATATCCGCTGCCATTCTGCACAGATACAGACCGATCCCGGTAGACTTTTTATCCAGTCTGCCATTGTACCCCGTATATCCTTTTTCAAAAATACGGGGCAGATCCTCGGGAGAAATGCCGATCCCCGTATCCGTGACAGAGAGCCGGCTGTCGTCCACCTGAACGGTCACTGACCCTTCCGCCGTATATTTCACCGCATTGGACAGCAGCTGTTCAATAATAAATGACAGCCATTTTTCATCGGTTATTACCTTCTGATCCGTTCCCTCATAGATCAGCCGTATCTTTCTGCGTATGAACTGCCCCGCGTATTTGCGTATGGCTTTCCGGATTATATCATCCAGGTCATATTCCTGTATCATCAGATCCGAAGCGCCATCCCCGAGCCTTACATAGTACAGCGCCATCTCCACATACTGTTCGATCCGGAAAAGCTCTGCCGTCAGCTCTCTGTTTTCCCTTGTGTCCTCCTGCTGAAGCATCACCCGCATCACCGCGATGGGCGCCTTGATCTGATGCACCCATGTCGCGTAATAATCCTCCATATCCCGCCGCGAAGCTTCCCACTCATCCTTTTTCTCCCGGTATGTTTTCTCTATCCGGACGATCAGCTCCTGATAATCCGTCTCAAGCAGCCCTGTTTCATCCGGCAGGGCGTCCGCAAAAGGCATACTTCCAAGACCGATCCGCTTCAGCTCTTCATGCTTTTTCCTGTAACGCAGAAATCCCGGCACAAGAAACAACATCCCGAAAACGGCAGAAATAAGCAACGGATAAACAGCTGCCCGTACATCCAGACCGTACATGAAAAACACAACCACAAAGAAAAATGCGCTGATTAAAAACCAGATCCAGACATATCGGAAGTCGTAAAAATATCTTAGAAACTTTTTCATCTTCTCACCTTCCGTCCTGCCCCTGTTCGATAATGTATCCCTCCCCCACTCTTGTGGTGATAAATCCGGTAAGCCCCGCCTTTTCCAGCTTTTTCCGAAGTCTTGCGATATTGACCGTCAGAGTATTTTCTTCTATATAATTGTCCGTCTCCCACAGTCTTGTCATCAAAGTGTCGCGGCTCACCAGTCTGCCCTTATTCTCCATCAGAGTCTGAAGGATACGGAATTCATTTTTCGTCAGACTGATCTTCTGACCTTCATAGGTCAGTGTCGTGTCATAAAGATTCAGAATCGCGCCCCTGTGTTCCAGAACCGGTATTTTTCCCGCCAGATCATAAGTCCTTCTGAGCACTGCCTGCACCTTTGCCACAAGTACACTCAGGTCAAAGGGCTTTGCCACAAAATCATCTCCGCCCATATTCACAGCCATAATAATATTCATATTATCCGCCGCGGAAGAAATAAATATAATCGGCACGTTGGAAATCCTGCGGATTTCACTGCACCAGTGATATCCGTTAAAAAACGGAAGTGTTATATCCATAAGAACAAGATGGGGATCATAATCCGTAAACGCGGTAAGAACATTCTGGAAATCTTTCACATATTCCGCTTCATTCCCCCACATCGTCATTTCCTTCCGGATCGCCTGCGCCATCGCCAGGTCATCCTCCACGATCAGTATTTTATACATATTCTGTTCCTTTCCCTGTCTATATCCGATATCAAACAGTATCCGGCGATATCACGCGCTGGATATGAATGGCCAGAAATCCGACCTCCTCCCTGGCAACCGGCTTTTTCAGCGACCGGCTCATGAAGGAACAGACATCTTCCGCCACCTTCCCTGTTTCCGGGTAATTCGTAAATATAAAGTCATTGAAATCCACTTTCGTGGACTCCCCTTTTCTCGTCCTTGCCACCATGTAGTACAGATGGCTCATCAGTCTGGTATAGGAAAGGGAATCCTGCCGGAACTTCTGATGAAACGCCTCTTCAATCATGGAAATTCCCTCGTTAATAATCCGGGTCGTATCCAGTGCCACAGAGACCTGCTCATCAGAAAGCCCCGCATGGATATGGAGCGTGAGAAATCCCACTTCGTCATCGGATATCTCGTATCCCATCATCTCTTTTATAATATCCCGGCCTTTCAGCGCCACCTCGTATTCCCGGGCAAAAAGCACACGGATATCCGGAGTAAAGGGGTTCGGTATCTGCCGGTTCTCCATGGCCCGTTTCGCAGCCAGCGCGATATGATCCGCCATCGGGAGCAGGATCTCATGGTTGATCTCGCGGAACACCTGTTCCGCCTCCTCGATAATCCTTCCCGACACCTCGATGAATTCCGGTTTTATGCCATTTACCACTTTCAGAACCGACTGCTGTTTCTTTCTCGTTACAAGTGTATAGACCTTGGCTCCCGGAATCTTCTCTATCTGCTGCGTGGGCTTCTTCCCGAAGCCCACGCCGTTCCCCAGCAGGATCATTTCCCTTCCCGTCTCGTTGTGATAGACAAGAACCCCATTGTTATTCAACACTTTTATGACTCGATACATGTATGCTCTTCCCCCTCCGCCGGCATCCGGCCGTTATTTTCTGTCCGGCGCGCCTCTGTCAGCGGTGTATTCCCATTAATTGAAGGAAATAATCTCGGCCGCCTCGTCCAGCTGCGCTACACTTCCCGGATGGGTAAGCCGGATTTCCTCTCCTTCCTGAAGACTTGTAAATACGATGATACATTCATCGGATTTTGCATGCTCACGAATATATTGTATATCAAACTCTATCAGCTTGTCACCCTTTTTCACACGGTCTCCGTCTTTTACAAAAGTCTCGAACCCGTTTCCGTTCAGATTCACCGTATCCACACCTACGTGAATCAGGTATTCCACACCATCGTCGCTGAGCAGTCCGACCGCGTGTTTAGACGGGAATACAAAGGACACTTCCGCGTCTTCCGGCGCGTATACAACGCCGTTCTCCGGCCGCACAATATATCCGTCTCCCATCATCTTGCCGGCAAATGCTTCATCCGATGCCTCCGTAATCGGGGCCGCCTCCCCCTTCACCGGGCTTAAGAGCACTTTCTTTACACTGCCCTCTCCTTTTCCGGCTTTCCTGCCTTCAGCTTCCCCTCCGGTTTCAGATGAATCATTTTCCGTGCCGTCTTCCGCAGACACGGTCTCCGGGATATATTCTTCATCCGGAGCCGTCTCCAGATAGTCTTCCAGATTGGATTTTATCACTGCAACAGATGGTCCGTAAATAATCTGGATTCCCTGTCCTTTCCGGATAATTCCTGACGGGGATGTCGCTTTCAGAATATCCTCGCTTACCAGTTCCGGCTTCACAACCGTACAGCGCAGTCTTGTCGCGCAGCAGTCCACGTCCGAGATGTTTTTCTTTCCTCCGAGTCCCCGCGTAATCAGCGCGCTCTTCTCGTCTCCTGCCGCCGAGCTGCCTGCCGGAGCATTCCCCTGAGCGTTCTGTTTCGCCTGATAATCCGCTTTGGTAAAGAGCTTTGTCTCCTCGGTATCATCCTCCCGTCCCGGTGTTTTCAGATTAAATTTCTTAATCAGGAACGTAAAGATCACATAGTAAAGGATAAAGTATATAATACCTACCGGAATAATCCGAAGCCAGCTCGTCTTGTCATTCCCCTGAAGGATACCGAACATGAACAGATCCAGCAGCCCGCCGGAGAAAGTCAGTCCGACCGCGATATTCAGTATATGAGCAATCATATAAGCCGCGCCCGCCAGAATCACCTGTACAACAAACAGCATCGGGGCTACGAACAGGAATGAGAACTCAATGGGTTCTGTGATACCGGTCAGCATGGACGCAAGCGCCGCTGAGAGAAGAAGGCCTCCTGCCTGTTTCTTTTTCTCCGGTTTCGCGCAGCGGTACATGGCAAGCGCGGCTCCCGGAAGTCCGAAGATCATGAAAATAAATTCACCGGAAAAGTATCTCGTGGCATCTGCGCTGAAGTGTACCGTGGTCGGATCCGCCAGCTGGGCAAAGAAAATATTCTGTCCGCCCTGAATAAGCTGTCCGCCCACTTCCATGGTGCCTCCCACCGCTGTCTGCCAGAACGGGAGGTAAAATACGTGGTGAAGTCCGAAAGGAATCAGCGCACGTTTGATAATACCGAAGATCAGCGTGCCGAGATATCCCGTACCTGTTACCAGGCCACCCAGCGCATAGATTCCTTCCTGAACGAACGGCCAGACAAAGTACATCAGAATTCCAACACCCACGTAAGTGATTGTGGAGATAATCGGCACAAATCTGGAACCGCCGAAGAAAGAAAGCGCGTTCGGCAGCTGAATTTTATAGAACCTGTTGTGCAGCGCCGCCACTCCCAGGCCGACTATGATACCTCCAAACACACCCATCTGCAGCGACTGAATCCCGCAGATACTGGAAATCGTACCGTCAAGAACACTCTCCGCGATCGAGCCGTCCGGCAGGATCTCTCCCCTCAGAACAAGCATGGCATTCACGGAAATATGCATGACGAAAAATGAGATCATCGCCGCCAGCGCGGCAACTTCCTTCTCCTTCTTCGCCATTCCAATGGCAACTCCCACCGCGAAGATCAGCGGCAGGTTGTCGAAAATCGCACTGCCGGCCTTGCTCATGATAGTCAGCAGCGCATAAAGCACGGTTCCCTCTCCCAGTATGGCCTGCAGACCATAGGTTTCAATAGTGGTGGCATTGGTAAAGGAACTTCCCACGCCAAGCAGCAGTCCGGCTACCGGAAGAATCGCGATCGGCAGCATAAAACTCCGTCCGACTCTCTGCAGTACTCCAAAAATCTTGTCTTTCATCTGTTGTCTCCTCCTTATTACTCTCATTTTGAATACGAAAAAAAGCAGGTACGTAAACAATTCTTCCATCACAGCCTTCTCATTTCACACCATAAGAAATAAGACTGTGACAAAAGAATAGTTTATGCCTGCTTACCAGTTACACACTATTCGTATTCAATTTACGTATCTAGTATAAACAGATACCAGCCGAAACGTCAATCCAAAATTTTCAACTAAATTCACATTCAAATTCTGTGCAATTTTAACATATCTTTCCGCTGTATTTTCTCTGTTCCCGCTCTTCTACTCCAGAATCTTCATCGCGACATTGCCGTCGCCACTGATGGAATAACCTGTTTTCTCATAGAATCCGGCCATCAGTTCCATGTACTGTTCCGGTCCCGTATAGCCGAGCGGCGCCAGCTCATAACCCACAGGAGCGGTAATCATCGTCACGCCCTTTTTCCGGAGCTGGTCCTCAATCTCCAGAATGCATTCCGTGCCGTACCCCTTTCCACGCAGGGCAAAATCCGTAAGATAAAACTCGATAAACTCCGCCTTCGTCCTGCTCTCCAGATAATATTCCAGATGGAAGATCTGATATCCTTCTTCGAACACATCCACGGTCTGAGGCAGATAGTGGAATTCCAGAATATGGGCGCTCTTGTCTGATATGGTAACCGCGCGGAAATACTCTTTTCTTATATATACCGGTATTGACATCCTATCACTTCCTGACTTTTATGAATCAGCGGCCGGTTTCTTCCTTGCGATCTGAAGCTGCACATTCACCCCGAGAGGATTAATCACAACGCCTTTCGCGTCAGGGATGAGCACATCCTGAATCTTCTGCGCAGGAATCACCGCTGTCTTCATCTTCTTGCCTCTGCTGAATTTCTGCAGTTCCAGAATATCCGTAAAGACCGGCTGAAAAATATTCCCGTTCTTCTGCTGCAAAATCGGCAGTTTTCCATCTTCCTGAATCGCAATGATAAACGTTCCCTTCATGTAGTCAGCCAGCATTTCTTCCTGAAGCTCTTTAAGTTCCTCCGTGGGCTCCGGCTTCTGCTGTCTGCGCAGCTCCTGCATGAAATAGATTGCGGTCAGATGCAGGGAAGGATTTTCGATCAGACGTTTTCCTTCCGGAAGCTGATCCGGCGATTTGCGGATCACAAGATCAGACAGCTGGATACTGATCTCCGTATCTGTCCCGTTATTGACCGACAGACAGTTTACTCCCATTGTATAAAGGCTCGTATAAAAGGCCAGAAGCATCTTCTCCTCCACCTTGATCACTGCTGTCTGGTACTTCTCTTCTATCAGCTTCTTCGCTTTCTCCTGGGCATCCTCCAGACGGTAATACAGGAGGACTTCATCGTCATACGTCTCCTCGTCGCACACGACAAACGGAAGCCTTGTCACCGCGGACATAACCACATAGATCTCCCCCGGATTTTTAAGGGCCGCAAGCGTCTCCTGCCTGGTAACCTTTGTATTATTATCGCTCATTGTACTGCATTTCCTTTCATCTGCTTTTCGAAACCGTTTCGGGTCCTGTCGGCAGCCACTCCGCCGACTTTAGTATTGTATCACATAATTCCGAAAAGTTTCAACAGATATGGCAGAAAGATGATGCATCCGATGATCACGGACATAATCGCCGCAAACAGAACCGCGCCTGCCGCAGTATCCTTTGCGATTTTTGCAAGCGGCTTTCTCTCCTCGGTCACAAGATCCACCACCGCCTCCACCGCGGTGTTCACCAGTTCCAGCGCCGCGATCAGCCCGAACAGAAGCAGACAGATGCACCACTGAACAGCACTGATCCCGAAAAACAGCCCTGCCGCGGTCACGAGCACCATTGCCAGGCAGTGAATTTTCATATTCCGCTCTTTTCGGATTCCGGTCCAGATTCCCTCGAACGCGTAACCGAAACTCTCATACAAAGGATTTTTCTTGTTCTTTTTCATAATCGTCCGACCACCTTCATTTGTACTATTTTTTCGAGAAAACATGCCTGATAAACACATACAGTACAATCACAAACGCCATCATATACCCGAAAAATCCCAGCGCCGGAATGCCCAGGATTTTTGGCGTCATATCTGTTGTACAGATAATACTGGAACTGATCAGAAGCGCCATCACCCACAGACCCATCACGATATTTCGTACCAGCCGCCTGAGCAGCTGTGCCAGATCGTCCGAGACCTGCAGATCCAGATTCACCTTTGTCTGGCCCTGCATGAATTCCTTCATCAGATCCGATACCATGGAAGGAATATCCAGCGCTTTCCGAAATGATTTCGCGATGCTCCTGCCGCTGCTTTTGAGCTCCTTCTTCAGATCAAATCTGCGGAAAAACTCTCCGGACATATGTGCCGTGGCGATCTCCACCATATTGATGTCAGGGGCAAGATCCGCCAGCAGTCCTTCCATATGGGTCAGGCCTCTCGCCAGCATCGTCAGGCCGTGGGGCATCTTGATCTTGTTGTCTTTCATCACATCCATCAGATCAGTCATGACTTCCGCCACATTGATCTTGCCCATATCCACGTTCCCGTATTTCATAAGGAGACCTTCAATATCCTCATAGAGTTTTCTCTGATCAGGCTTCTCTATAAACTCTCCGATCGCGACCACTGCCTGCAGAATCAGCCCCACATCGTTGAGTGCGATTCCCTGTATGGCCTTTCCGATCATTTCACGGTCATGTTCCGTCAGCCTTCCCATCATCCCCCTATCGATCCAGATAATCTTTCCATCCCTGATCTTTACATTGCCGGAATGAGGATCCGCATGGAAGAACCCGTCATCCATCACCTGCTTGATATAGTTGTCAACCAGTTTGCTTCCGATCTCTTTCAGGTCATATCCCTGTTCCGTAAGCTTTTCCTTGTCGTCAATCCCGATGCCGTCAATATATTCCATCACAAGCACATGAACCGTTGTGTACTGCTGATACAGGATCGGAGTCCCGACAAAATTAACTTCTTTATTTCTTCTGGCAAACTCCTCCAGATTCGCCGCTTCGGTCAGAAAGTTCATCTCATCTCTGGTAACGGACCACATCTCGTCAAGCACAAGATCCAGATCCGCCATTCCCTTGATGCTCACCGGCGGCATCAGCTTTACCGCTTTGTGGAGAAGGTCAATATCCCTTGCCATCTTCTCATAGATTCCCCGGCGCTGAACCTTCACTACCACTTCTTCGCCGCTTCGCAGAACTGCCTTGTGAACCTGGGCAATAGAAGCAGAGCCCTGCGGCTTTTCTTCTATGGAGGAGAACACTCTCTTCCAGGATCGGCCATAGGACTCTTCAATAACAGAAATCACATCTTCAAACGGCATCGGTGTCACCTCAGACCGGAGCAGCATCAGTTCATCGCAGTATCGCTTCGGAAGGATATCCGAATGTATGGACATGATCTGCCCCAGTTTGATGAAAGTAGGACCCAGGTCCTCCAGAATTGCCCTCAGCTTCTTCGGAGTAACCCCGCGGGTAATATTATGTTTCCGCAGAACCGCCGTGATTTCCCGAAGTCTTGAGTTATATTCGATCGGCTCTATTTTACTCATGCGTCTTCATTTTCCTCATCGGACTCTTTTTCCAGCAGCTGCTCCTTCAGAGCCGCAAGCTGTTCCGGAGTCAGCTTGTTCAGAAGATCACTGATTTCCTCTGAAGTTACCGGCTTCTCCGGATTCGTATTTTCCTTAACTGTCTGCTTAATGTTATGTCTGAGCTCCTCGTTGAGCACCTTGCCCTGCTCAACCGTCAGCTCCCCTTTCTCCACCATCTCATCAAGCAGATCCTTTGATTTTTCCGCGGTAACGGCAACAGCGCCGATCCCTGCCAGAATCACCTTTTTGATGTTATCACTGAATTTTTCCATACTGCTTCTCTCCTCTCTATGTAATACTCCCTCTGGCTGCCGGCCCGGGGATCTTTTCTCTTTTCTGTCTGTTCCCGCCTTATACGTCTGCATCCGCTTCAATCCGCGTCTTACTTATCCGCATCCACTCTGTCCATGCCTTATTTGTCCGCGTCTTATTTGTCCGCGTCTTCGCCGTCTGCACCTGTCCCGTATTTCTCCTTATAGCGGTCAATACATTCCTCAATCACCTGAACGGCTCCCAACGCGCCCTCAAACTCATTCACCGCGGTCTTCTTTCCCTCCAGGTCTTTATATACGCTGAAGAAATGACGGATCTCGTCAAAAATGTGTTTCGGAAGCTCTGAGATATCTGTGTACGCCTCATAAGTCGGATCCGCCCACGGAATCGCAATCACTTTCTCGTCACCCGCGCCTCCGTCCGTCATCTTCATAACACCGATGGGATAACAGCGCACCAGAGTCATCGGCTCCAGCGGTTCAGAACACATCACCAGAACATCCAGCGGATCTCCGTCATCCCCCAGTGTTCTGGGAATAAATCCGTAATTCATCGGATAATGTGTAGACGTATACAGAACACGGTCCAGAATGATCAGTCCCGTTTCCTTGTCCAGCTCGTATTTTTTCTTGCTTCCCTTTGAAATCTCAATCACTGAAATAAAATCCGTGGGGAAAATTCTGTCCTCCCGAATATCATGCCATATATTTCCCATAATATCCTCCTCCATCCCGGCATCTTTACCTCTCCCGAAGCGCCCTGCCAGACGGCATTTACATGTTCCTGCCATGCTCTGTTCTGCCTTCTGCCGCCCTCTCCACATCCGTGATGCCGTTATTTATTTTATAAACGCTCTTTAAAAACCGATTCCAGTTCCGCGCAGGCTTCTTCCTCGTCCGCGCCCTCCACGGTCACCGTAACCTCCTGACCACATTTCACACCCAGGCTCATCACTTCCATAAGCTTCTTCATATCCGCCTGATCCTCTCCCCGTTGAATCATGATCACAGACTGATATTTCTGAGCAGTCTTCACAACCACCCCGGCAGGCCTCGCATGAATTCCCACCTTGTCAGCGATAACATACGTAAATGATTTCATAATGTTATCTCCTTTCCCGTTAATATTTCAGAAACAGTGCAGTTTCTGACAAAATGCCTGTAATAATTTTACCTCTAATAAGAACGTAAGTCTAGTGAAAATTCTGATTTTTCTGACAGGAACAAAATATGCAAGTGAGCGATATTCGACCTGCTGACGTTCAAAAACAGGAGACTGCAACACCATGCTTCGCCCACTTACTTCAAAGCTTTGACTGGATGTAAC
>CALWBC010000339.1 GCA_944375755.1 uncultured Mediterraneibacter sp.
GGATAGCGGTATCTTAAGTTCACACCGAAAAGCGCCGGCTCCGTAATTCCGAACAGAACGGAGATAAAACTCGGGATACAGAGTTCTTTTGCCTTCGCATCCTTCATATTTCTTGCCAGATATCCGAGAACCGCGCCTCCCTGAGCGATAATCGCGACTGACATCAGAGGATTCAGGAAGTTCCGCCCCGTATCAACCAGAAGCTGTGACTCAATAGCTCCGAATACATGATGAAGTCCCGTGATAACAATTAACTGCTGCACGCCTGAGAACACTGCGTATCCGACTACGCCCAGGTTCTCCGTCATCCATACAAGTGCTGCCGTGATCCCGTTCGCCAGTCCCCTTCCGATCGGTCCGATAATCATAAAGAGAAGGAAGGAGCTCACCAGTGTGGTCAGAAGCGGCGATACAAGGAGCCGGATCACTTCCGGTACCTTCTTTTCAAAAAAGATATCCAGCTTTGCTGTCACGACACCGATCAGCAGCGCCACGATAATGCCTCCCTGGAAACCGATCAGATCAACCGGAAGTCCGAAGATGTGAAGGGTGGTCACCTCCACAGTTCCCTGCGCCGCCGCGCTGGCATCCGCCAGACTGTTGGTCAGCATGATACAGCCGATGACAATTCCCATGATGGGCCGTCCGCCGAACCGCTTCACCGTACTGTATGCCACACACAGAGGCAGGAATCCGAAAATCGCGCCCGATGAAATATTAATCAGTCTGGAAATTCCATATAACGTATCATTGTTCTGGACAAACTCCAGATTTCCCAGCACGCTGGAAAGTCCGGTGAGCAGAGCCGCCGCCAGGCTTCCCGGCATGATCTCGATAAACACGTCCGACAGGGCTTTCAACGCCCTCTGGAAAGGATTCATCCTCTTGTTTGCCTTCGTCTTCAGATCTCCCAGACTCATACTGTCCATATGCAGGGAAGCCGCGAGCACCTGACACACATCATTTACAAGTCCCGCGCCGAATATGATCTGAAGCTGGTCGCCTGCCACAAATACTCCCTTTACCAAATCCACGTCTTCGATAGCATGGATATCCGCTTTGTCATTATCTTCGAGGACAAGACGCAGACGGGTCGCGCAGTGAGCAATTCCGAGGATATTATTTCGTCCGCCCGCAAGCCGGGTAATCTCCGATGCGATGTTCTCATAACGTTTTCTCTTATCAGCATCCATTTCTGATACCTCCCATATTTTTATTCCATTTTGCCATGCATGCATTTCTATTCCCGCGGTATGAACAAATGCTGTATCATTTGTCCTTGCAATTATTATTATACTGGAATATACTCAATATTATATAGACAAATGTTGTCTAACTATACAGTATTGTTGGTACTTTGATGAGATACAGGAGGTGCGTTAAACGATGCCCATGAAAGATTATATCTTCTCCAATGATTTTTCCCGGAATCTGGATGCCATGATCTACACCTGCGGGTATGAGACGTGCAAACCCTCCCACAGCTACGGTCCGGTTGTGCGAAGCGGTTATCTGATTCATTATATTTTAGGGGGAAAGGGGATCTATAAGACAGACGGACATATCTATCAGCTGTCCGAAGGCGATGCTTTTCTGATCCGCCCCAATACCCTGATCTACTATGAAGCGGACAGATACCATCCCTGGACCTACACATGGATCGGATTCCAGGGGCTGAAGATGGACGAATACTTCAAACGGACTTCCCTTCTGGAAACGCCCTGCTTTCACTATGACCGGGACGACAGAGTGCGGCTCTGCCACGAGAAGATGTTCGAAGCATACAACCTGCCCGAGAACCGGGATCTGATGATGAACAGTATCCTCTATGAATACCTCTATCTGCTGGCAAGCAAATTTCCCCGCAAGTCCATTCCGCCAAAGGAAAAGAAGATCTCCTATGTGGAGGAGGCGCTCCGCTACATCGAGGCAAACTATGCCCACGCCGTCAATATCCAGGTCATCGCCGACCACCTGAATATCGAGCGCACTTACCTCTATCGGCTTTTCAAGGATATTACCGGCGTCTCCCCGCAGGAGTATCTGCTGGACTACCGGATCCGCCGGGCATGCAGTCTGTTAAAAGAGACGGACCTGCCGGTCAGCGATATCGCCAGATCCGTGGGGTACGATGACGCTCTGTATTTCTCCCGGCTGTTTAAGCAGAAAAAAGGAAGCCCGCCCTCGCAGTACCGGAACAGATAAAAAGCCAACACAGCCTCCGCCATCTTCTCGGCCTCCTTTATATTGAACAGGATCAGAGCTTATTTTATTACTACTATGGGAAAAACTAGGAATGAATGAATTTCAGTACAAGATATCACTGAATCAGTATATATTTCAGAATTTAGAGTGGCTACGACAGGATCTTGAAAAGCTGCCATAACCACTCTATGATGCACTAATCTACATGCACTAATAATGCACTAATAGTAAACTAATGACCTGCTTTTTTCTGTTTTTAGTCAATTCTAGCCAATTCTAAAAATCCCGTATTTAGGGCTTTTCTTAGAACTTGCCAGCCTTAGCTGCTTCCTCAATGGAAACTGCAACTGCAACAGTCATACCAACCATCGGGTTGTTTCCTGCTCCGATCAGACCCATCATCTCAACGTGAGCCGGTACGGAAGAGGATCCTGCGAACTGTGCGTCAGAATGCATACGTCCC
>CALWBC010000340.1 GCA_944375755.1 uncultured Mediterraneibacter sp.
CACTGCCCAGCGGTGGAGCATCGATAATTACATAGTCATAGGAATCCCTGGCATGCATCACCAGATTCTCGAATCGTTTCTTGCCCAGCAGCTCCGACGGGTTCGGCGGCACCACTCCCGCGAAGATCATGGACAGGTTCTTCTCCTGGGTCCGGCAGATCACGTCATCCAGGTCTGCCCTTCCGGACAGATAGTGGGTCAGCCCTTTCACTTCCTCAGTTATACGGTGTCGTCCGATCAGAACCGATTTTCTCAGATCCGCGTCGATCAGAAGCACCCGTTTGCCCCCTTCCGCCAGTGCCCATGCCAGCCCCAGGGCAACTGTACTTTTTCCTTCATTCGGTGTACTGCTCGTCATCACAATTACCTTATTGTCCGCGCCGGAGAATTCCACATTGGTACGAAGCGATTTGTAAGCCTCGTTTGTCCGGTAGTCTTTCGCGACATTTTTTAAAACGATATCTCTCATCTCTTCGTCCCCCTACTTCTTCATCTTCCGCGCCATCTTTCTCGTGGTTCGGCGCTTCGTTCTCTTCACGGTCTGTTCCCCTTCCTGAATCGGGATGGAAGTCAGCACATTCAGTCCCAGATACGTTTCCACATCATCCGGGTTCTTGATCGTATCATCCAGAAGGAAAATCAGAACAACAATTCCCGCTGCCAGGAGAATTCCCAGAGCTCCGCCGATCACTGTATTCTTCATTGTAGACGGAGAGGACGGCGACTCCGGCAGGTTTGCCTCCTCGATCGTATTGACCGCGTCAATCTCCATAATATCTCGGATTGTCACACTGGCCGCCTCACGAACCGCGTTGGCAATAGCCTGAGCTTCTTCCGGAACTTCACTCTCTGCACTGATCGTCAGGATACGGGTATTATCCGGATTCGTTGTAGTAATCATATCGTTCAACTCAGCTGGTTCCATATCCAGATTCAATACAGATATCACCTGCTCCAGCACTGCACGGCTCTTCACCAGCTCCATATAGTCCTGCGTCAGCTGGGTACCGATCTGAAGTTCATTCTGGGTAACCGCCTGTCCATCCGTACGTGTTAGCATATACATGCTGGTGGTCGCCGTATACTTCGGTGTGATAAACAGCTTTGTCCCGGCGAACGCCACCAGCGCTGCCAGGATACCTGCCAGTATGATAATGTACGCCTTGTTCCATAGTTCACTTAACAGTTCTGTCAGATCAATTGTAATTTCATCATTATCAATATCATGTGTTACTCTGTCCTGATTCATCTCTTCTCCTTCTCTTCAGCATGATCCGTCTGGCATTGCTGAAGAATATTCTCCTCATATAGTCTTCTCCATATTTCTTCTGCACATACTCCGCCGCTTTCTTCATCCTGGGCGGCCGTACATTCGGCCGGTGTGCGTCTGTCCCGACGCAGTACACCAGGTTCCGGTCCATCATCTGTTTGACGAACCTCTTTACCTTTCTGCCGTTCTCTCCGGTGATGCTGTCCGCATTCACCTGAATCTTTACTCCCATTTCCGCGATGTGCGCCGCGTTCTCTATATCGTCGCACATGCAGTGATATCTCTCGATATGTGCCAGGATCACCTCGTATCCTTTCATCTGGATCTGACGGATTCCCTGGCAGATGTATTCATACGGGTCGCTGTGTGAGAACTCCACCAGCACGTAGTTGGTCCGGTTCATGGTCAGAATCTTCTCTTCCCTGATCAGATCCGGCACGTCCTGTCCATAGTAGATCTCTGTTCCCAGATAGACCCTCAGTTTTTCATCGATCTTCGCCGCCTCTTCACGCATCAGTTTCAGCTGATGTCTCAGGACCTTCGGCGGCTTCTTTCCTCTGTGGGGATGATGATGCGGTGTCACTACAATGTACTGAATCCCCTCATCCAGAGCCATCCGAAGCATCTGCTTCGTATCTTCCATGCTCTGCGCCCCGTCATCCACTTCCGGAAGCAGATGGCAGTGCATGTCCATGAATCGTTCCATTCCCATCCTCCTGTCTTCCTATAACAATATACGCCCGGGTGTATCATTTGTCAATCCGTTTCCCCCCCGGTATTTTTTGTAACAGTTCAGCCATGGAGCCGTCCGGGAGGGGAATCACACGCCTGCATGATTTTCAACCGGAAGCTTTTACTCCACGGTAACGGATTTTGCCAGGTTTCTCGGCTTATCTACATCCAGACCTTTTGCCACACTGACGTAGTATCCCATCAGCTGAAGCGGGATGATGGCAAGACTTGTCGCGAAATATTCGGCAGTCCTCGGTACGTATACGGAGAAGTCCGCCGTATCTTCTATATTATAATTGCCATATGTTGTCAGGCCCATCAGGTAGGCGCCGCGGCTCTTGACCTCCACCATGTTGCTCAGTGTCTTCTCGAACAGGGCGCTCTGGGTCAGCACTCCCACAACCAGGATTCCGTCCTCCACCAGGCTGATGGTTCCGTGCTTCAGCTCTCCCGCCGCATATGCTTCCGAATGAATGTAGCTGATTTCCTTCATCTTCAGGCTGCCTTCCATGCTGATGGCATAGTCGATTCCGCGTCCGATGAAGAACACATCCTTCGCGTTGGCATATTTGCTTGCGAACCACTGGATCATCTCCTTGTCATCCAGCGTCTTCTGGATCTTCTCCGGCAGAGTTCCCATCTCGGTGATCAATTCTCCATACTGAATCTCATCCACGGTTTCTTTCACTTTAGCCAGCTGTATGCTCAGCAGATACATGGCGATCAGCTGTGTGCTGTATGCCTTTGTCGTCGCCACAGAGATCTCCGGTCCCGCGTATGTATACAGGATGTAGTCGCTCTCTCTGGCGATACTGGATCCTACTACGTTCACAACGCCCAGCACCGGCACTCCTCTTTCTTTCGCCAGACGAAGAGCCGCCAGGCTGTCCGCAGTCTCTCCGGACTGGGAGATCACGATCACCAGGGAATTCGGAACCAGGATCGGATTCCGGTAACGGAACTCACTGGCCAGGTCCACTTCTACCGGCACCCGTGTCATCTGCTCGATCACATATCTTCCTACCAGCCCCACATGATAGGCAGAACCGCAGGCAACGATATAGATGCGCTCCAGTCCTTTCAGCACTTCATCGGTAATTCCGGTTTCCGACAGATCAATGGCACCGTCCTTCACATAGGCGCCGATGGTATCCTGTACGGCTTTCGGCTGCTCATGGATCTCTTTCAGCATGAAATGCTCATAGCCGCCCTTTTCCGCCGCCTCGGCATCCCACTTGATCTCCACCATTTCTTTCTGAATCTCTTCCCGGTCGATGTTATAGAAGCGGATCTCATCTCCGGTCATCTCCGCGATCTCGAGATTGCCGATATAGTAGACGTTCCTTGTCTTGTCAAGGATCGCCGGTACATCTGAGGCGATCAGACTGCCGCTCGCGCTCTTTCCGATGATCAGCGGGCTGTCCTTGCGGGCCGCGTAGAGTTTGCCCGGATAGTCATGGAACATTACGCCGAACGCATAGGAACCTCTGATACGCAGCATGGCCCGCGTCAGCGCCTCCAGCGGAGTACCCGTCTTCTTATAATAATAGTCAATCAGTTTTACCGCGATCTCCGTGTCTGTCTGTGAATAGAACGTGTAGCCGGATTTTACCAGCTTTTCCTTCAGTTCCTGATAGTTCTCGATAATTCCGTTGTGCACCAGCACCACTGACCTGTCATCTGTGCAGTGAGGGTGCGCATTTGTCTCTGACGGCTCGCCGTGTGTCGCCCAGCGGGTATGACCGATTCCACAGGTTCCGCGAACTGCCCGTCCGTTGTCTGTCTTCTCGGAAAGGATCTTCAGTCTTCCTTTTGCCTTGACGATTGATATCTGGCCGGATTCTTCATCGCGCACCGCGATACCCGCCGAGTCATATCCCCTGTACTCCAGCTTGGAAAGGCCTTTCAGCAGAATCGGCGCTGCCTGCTCTTCTCCCACGTATCCTACAATTCCACACATATGATATACTCCTTTATTTTCGTAATCTACTTCTGAATTTGCTTTCTTATGATACTATTTTTTGTCCTCTTACATAGAAAAAGGTAATAAAATCTTTCTGCGTATCTTCGAAAAATTTCATTACCATAAAAAAGCCCCTTGATTTCTTCCCTGTCAACTCCAAACAGTACCTATTGTTTCCGTGCATTATAATACCACTGTCCAGTAGATAATGTCAAGGCGGTAACATTATCATTTCTTTATCCAGAATTGTTACTTTTTGTCTTTTTATTTCTTCATCTTCGGCTCAAATATAAACGAAGCGATATATCCGAAGATCAGCGCCGCCGAGATTCCCACCGCGCTGGCTTTGAATCCGCCCATGAAGATGCCGATGAAGCCGTTCTCTTCCACCGCCTCTTTCACTCCCTGCCAGAGCACGTTGCCGAAGCCCAGCAGCGGCACGCTGGCGCCGGCACCGGCAAACTCCTGGAAAGGCTCGTATATGCCGGCAAATCCCAGAACCGCCCCAGTGCATACGAGCAGTACCATCACCCTTCCGGGCATCATTTTCGTCCGGTCCAACAGGATCTGCACCAGAGCGCAGATCAGACCTCCCGTGACAAATGCTGTGATATATTCCATAACCTGTCTCCTCCTTTTCTCATCTGTGCTCCAGCACGATCCCGTGGGCTATGCCCGGCACGCTGGCGCCTTCGTTATAGCTGACTGTGGACATCAGGGCTCCCGTGGGGACAAAGAGCACCCGTTTCCACTCTCCGCTCTCCAGCTTCGGCAGGACGAAGGACGCCAGGGTCACCGCCGCGCAGCCGCAGCCGCTTCCGCCCGCATGGGTGTCCTGGGTCTCCCGGTCGAAGATGGTCATGCCGCAGTCCAGGTGTTTCTTCCTTATATCATACCCCTTTCCCCGCACGAGATCGAAGAGGATGGACTGGCCTACATATCCCAGATCCCCTGTGATGATTCTGTCGTAGTCTTCTTCTGTCCTGTCCATATCCAGAAAGTTCCTCACGATCGTATCCATGGCCGCGGGCGCCATGCACGCCCCCATGTTCTGGGAATCTTTGAGACCGTAGTCCACGATCTTTCCCACGGTCACGCCGGCGATGCGGACATGACTCATCCGGGAGACGCCTGTGTCATTCTCGCCCGCATCCCCTTCGCCGTCTGCTTCATCATCCGCTTCCTGTTCCGGGTTTTCATCCGCCGCCTTTACGAGAAACGCGCCGCTTCCCGTCACGGTCCAGTGGGCGGACAGAGGCCGCTGGCTGGCATATCCCAGAGGGAACCGGAACTCTTTCTCCGCGCTCCCGAAATGACTGGATGTAACGGCCAGCATATAGTTTCCATACCCTGCCGCCGCGCTCATGGCAGAGAGCGCCAGCGCCTCCCCGGAGGTGGAGCAGGCCCCGTACAGCCCGAACATGGGGATCTGCAGCGCTTCCACACCCATGGATGTGGCGATTCCCTGGCGCAGCAGATCTCCTCCAAACAGATACCGGATCTCCTCCGCTTTGACACGGGCTTTTCCGATGGCCAGGACACAGGCCTCCTTCTGCATGGTGCTCTCCGCCTCCTCCCATGTATTGGCCCCGAACAGGTCATCCTCTCCGCACATGTCAAAGAGCTTTCCCAGCGGTCCATGGGACTCTTTCGCGCCCACTACCGAAGCGGCGCTTACGATATACGGGGCCTCCCGGAATATGATACTCTGGCTTCCCCTTATCTGATTTATACTCATCTGTATAACCTCCTGCTTCCCCTGTTCAATCAGAAGTTTCTTCGCACAGCCGGATACACGACTGTTGCTTTTTCTTTAGTATCTGCATTTTTTTCGGATATATGCGGATACTAACCGCAGGATCTTTTGAAAAGGAGTGTCTGTTATGGACAAGATTGAGAAATTAAAGAAAGAAAAAGAATATGAGAAATATGTAAATCAGAAGACGCCGAAGCACAACGTCTGGCTGAATATGGTGAAGGCGTTCTTCCTGGGAGGCGCCATCTGCTTCCTGGGGCAGGTGATCTATAATTCCTGCGAAACCGCGGGGCTGACTGCCGATGAGTGCAGCAGCTGGACTTCCCTGCTCCTCGTCCTGATCAGCGTACTGCTGACCGGCATCGGCCTGTACCCCCGGATGGCGAAATGGGGCGGCGCCGGAGCTCTCGTGCCCATCACCGGGTTTGCCAACTCTGTGGCCGCGCCGTCCATTGAGTATAAAAAAGAAGGACAGGTCTTCGGCATCGGATGCAAGATCTTTACCATTGCCGGACCTGTCATTCTATATGGAATCTTTACCAGTTGGCTGCTGGGACTGGTTTACTGGATTTTCTCCGGTCTGTGATCCGGTTTTGCCTCCCGGATCTTTCGCACTTCCCGGTCATAAGTATATACCCCGTTGATCTCTTCTTCGATATCAGACCACTGGGTATACACGCTGGCGCACAGTCCCTTCGGGATAAGCGCGCGGATTCTGCATTCCAGTTCCGTATATGCCAGATTCAGAGAGTCCGGGCTGGCATGGGCGCCGTAGCCGTACAGTTCATCACACGCACTGTGCCCTTCTTCCCGGTACGTGTATCCGCCGGTTTCCGAGAGCACGGCAGCCCGTTCCTTTTCCGGCTTTACTTTTAATTTGAAGAAATAGTTGTGGACGCTCTGCAGGTCCCCGCATCCCTGATCGAACCATCCGCTGGCGGAATCAATCAGCCGGTCCGGGTCTTCCTGCCGCGCGATCTCCGTCACCTCAGCTGTCCGGAACTGTCCCCAGCCTTCGTTAAAAATCACCCACACGGCAATGGACGGGTGTCCTTTGAGAAGCCGGATCGTCTCTCTCATCTCCCGGACAAATTCCGACCGGCCCGCCGGATCCGTCCGGGCGAACAGCCAGGGATGCGTGTCCTTGATCCGGATATTTCTCCAGGACATGGCTGTGGCCGCATAAGTCACCAGCCAGTAGCGGTAGGCGCCGCCTCCGTTTACCATGTCCTGCCACACAACGATCCCCAGACGGTCACAGTGGTAATACCACCTCTGAGGCTCGATCTTGATATGCTTTCGCACCATGTTGAATCCCGTCTTCTTCATCTCCGTGATATCGAATACAAAGGCCTCATCCGCCGGAGCTGTGTACAGCCCGTCCGGCCAGTATCCCTGATCCAGCACACCTTTCTGAAACTGTGCTTTCCCGTTCAGGCAGATGCGGGGAATCCCCTGTTCGTCTTTCTCTATGGAGAACTTTCTCATGGCAAAGTAGCTCTTCACCCGGTCTTCGCCCAGTACTGCTTCATAATAATAGAGCCATGGCGTCTCACAGGTCCAGCAGCGGATCTCCGCCTTCGGAAGCGGAATCTCAATCCACTCTCCCGCATATCCCGAAGCCGTGCAGAGCACTTCGCGCATCTCGATATCGTCTGCTGTATTGTCCGCCGTATTGTCCGCTGTATCGTC
>CALWBC010000341.1 GCA_944375755.1 uncultured Mediterraneibacter sp.
CGGCTTCTCTCCTTCTGCCGCGCGGTAGATATCCAGCATGGTGATCTGATCCGCTTCTCTTGTCAGAGCGGCATTCGCCTGCCCCCGGTCGGAAGTGATAAGCCCGCCCTTTTTTAACGCAGACATAAGTTGCCGGATATAGGCCGGGTTCGTCTTTACACTCTCCGCGATCCTCGCGCTTGTCATCCGGTTTCCATCAGCCAGATAAAGAAAGACAAGTAGATGGATTGTGTCGCTTAATTTCGTTGAATATTTCATAGCTTCACCTCATTTGTGACAGTTCGGCCCGCGCCATTCCCTATGGCTGAAATGTTACCTCTTAGCTGAACTATTACCTTTCATTTGAATAATTTGATTTCACAACTGTCATTTGAAAAATTTAATTCCGCAACTTGTAATTTATAAAATAACATGTTATAATCCGTCATGTAATTTTAATAATAACACCCACAAGAAAGGACGTCAATATATGCTAAAATGTTTTACTCTGAAAGGTGCTGATTGATATGAACAAAAGACATTTTGAATGTTTTGCCGCGGCAATGAATACATTGTCAGTAAAAAGGACAGCCGAACAGTTACACATGACTTCTCAGGCTGTAAGCAAAACCATTATTGAATTCGAAAAAGAACTGGGCGAAAAACTGTTCGAAAGAGCACACGGCAGACTCATCCCGGAGAAAAAAGCATATTATGTTCTGAGACATGTCGAGAAAATTCTTTCGGAATATGAATTGCTGGGCAATATCAGTAAAACGGGTGCGCGCAAAAAGCAGCTGTTTTTTATCACCACCTTTGAAATACTTCTTCTCTTACGAAGTGATTTTATCATTGAATTTCAGAAGAAATATCCTGATATTGTAATTACTCTGATCGAAACGTCTGATAAAGACGCAATGAGAAGAATTGAAGCAGGAGAAATTGAAGCAGGAATTTTGACCGGTCCCGTACAATCTTCTGGTCTTGAAAAAAAGTATTTATTTCGGCGCAAATTCTGCAGTGTTGTCAGCAGGAAAAGTAAGTATGCGCAGCTGGAGTATATGAATGATGCTGTGGCACGCGAAGCAAAAATAGCCTTGTGCGGAGGAAAAAGTTGCTTGCCTTTATGATCCGTCAGGTGTATTTTTATTACAGCAATCGATTGTCCATACAAGTCAACTGGCAAAGGCGCTGGTAGTATTTTATACTGCTGGCGTCTTTTTTTATGAAAGGCGGTAAAAGCATGATTAATTATGATATCAAAACAAAAGTGGCGGCAACACAATTTGAACCTGTCTGGTATAATGCGCACGAAACAGTTACAAAAATGATCAAGTGGATTGAGGAAGCCTCGCGTAACGGAGCAAAACTGATCGGCTTTGCCGAATGCGCCATACCGGGATATGCATTTGACATATGGGGAAAATCTCCAATGGAAGTGCATATGAAAGATGTTTTGCTTTCTCAGAATTCTCTTGAAATTGACGGGCCGGAGATGAAGCGTCTTATGATCGCCTGCCGGGAAAACAGTATCTATCTGGTTACCGGCTTTGTGGAAAGAGATGGCGGCAGCCGTTATATTGCGCAGGTTATAATCAATGACGAGGGAAAGATTATACTTACAAGACGCAAACTGAAACCAACCGATTGCGAGAGATACGTTTACGGAGACGGAAGCGGCGCTGATCTGAAAGTTGTTGAAACGCCTCTGGGAATTATCGGAGCATGTAATTGTTTTGAACATATCCAGCCTCTGATCACTTATGCCATGGCATCCATGCATGAGCAGATTCATGTTGCCTCCTGGCCCGGAGTAGAAGGAGATAATTATTATTTATACTCCACCTATGGACCGGCAAAAGATTTAAGCCGGGTATATGCGATGCAGACCCAGACATATACATTAACGTGCAGCGCAGTATACGGTCAGAATGCCCGCGACTTTTTCTATGACGGTTCGGAAAATGACATGTTTAAAATCGGAGGCGGACTGGCACAGATCATCAGTCCGATGGGCGATTATCTGTGTGAACCTCTGCCAAGCGATCAGGAAGGAATTGTTTATGCTGATATCGATCTCAATCTGATTTTAGCGGCAAAAGCATTTGTAGATCCTGTCGGACAGTATTCCAGACCTGATATTTTATGTCTGAATATAAATAAGAGCTCATTGCCTAAAACGAGAGTTACGAATGAGGATGATGTCGATCACTCACTGATGGAGAAAATAGAGAAGACCAATAATATACTGGATGAGGGCACAGATAATTCTTGATGAGATAGCGAAACGGGGCTTCGCGCAAGAGCGCAAAGCAGCATCGAGCCTGTTCTCTTTCCGGGTTCGATGCTGCCTATATTGTCTAATCCCCAAACCGTATCTTAATATACTCCCTGATCAGCTCCACACACCGCTCTCTGCCGATTCTCGCGCTGTTCAGGGTGAAATCATAGTTAATCGGGTTTCTCCAGTCCCCTCCCGCATAATACTTATAGTAATCATAGCGGTATTTATCTGTCTTTTTAATCAGTTCCTCGGCTTTTCGGGGCGTTACGTTCATTTTTCTGCAGATAGATTCCACGCAGGACGCTCTTGGCGCCTCGATATAGACGCTGATCACATTGTCATAATCTTTCAGAACATGATCCGCGCATTTCCCGATAATTATGCAGGATTCGGTCTCCGCAAGCTCCCGGATGATATCGGCCTGGATCTGATACAGATGAAAGTCTGAGACAAATTCCTGTACGGTCGGCGTTGTACGTTTGATCATGGGAACTTTCTTCAGCCAGTTGGAAATGTAGGTGCCTCTCAGTTTTTCATTGACTTTGTAAAATTCATCTTCATTGATTCCGCTGTACTCCGAAGCCATCTCCAGAATCTGGTTTTCATAACACGGAATTTCCAGCTGCTGTGCCAGCCGGGTGCCGATATCTTTGCCTCCGCTTCCGAATCCTCTGGCAATCGTTATCACATAATTTTTCATAACCATGACCTCCTGTCTTCTGTCATTGTCTGCATTACTTTTTAAACATTCCGCCCGCCTGTCTGCTGGAATACATTTCTCCGGATAAAGTTCTCCGCGTTTTCGGAAAAGATCTTTTCGATCAGCTCCGCGCCGAATCCGCCTCTCTCCATCCGTTCTCTCAGGACGGGCACGGACTCCACTCCGGTCATGCCGCCGGGGAACATCCCGTCGCAGCCGTCCAGATCTCCTCCCAGAGCCAGCACGTCTTCCCCGCCCATATTGAGAATGGCGTCCATATGGCGGAGCAGGTCTTCAACCTGCGGATTCTCTCCCACAAAGGGAGCGAAGAAATTCATCCCGATCAGCCCCCGTCTTCGAATCAGTTCCCGAATCAGACTCTCCGGCAGATTGCGGGGGTGAGAGCATACGGAACGGACATTGGAGTGAGACGCGATGATCGGCGCGTCCGTCAGTGTCATCAGGTCTTCCGCTCCCTGATCTGACAGATGAGAAATATCCAGAACAATCCCCTGATCGATCAGATGTTTCGCCAGCTCCTTTCCCTCCTCCGTAAGCCCTTTGCGCTGATCAGCAGATGCCCCGCAGGCATAGCGGTTCTCATAGTTCCATGTCAGCATGGCGAAACGGAATCCGAGACTGGAGATCTGCCCCGCGTATCTGCCCGCCGCGGACACGTCCTCCAGGGAAAGAAACGCAGCTGCCTTTCCGCTCCGGTGGGCTTCCTCCATATCCTGCGCGCTTCTGCACCAGATAATCTTCCGGTCCGCCTTCTCCAGAAGGTCAACCGCGCGCCTGTACAGTCTCAAGAACTCCTCCTCAGGCTCCTCCTCATCCATCTTCTTTCTGTCCCGCCATATGGCAAAGATCTGCGTATAGGGATCCGCGAATTTTTCCACCCGCTCCAGATCCAGATCGCAGGTATTTTTCTCCAGATCCTCCCCCGGTCTGGTAATCTCCGTAAGTGTATCCGCATGACAGTCAAAGTAGCGCATGTTTCATTCCCCCTGTTCTGATACATCTGTCTCTTCTAATTCATCTGCCTGTCCTGATATAGTTTCCTGTTCCGCCTGCCGCGGTTAATTGCCCGTCTCTGTACACGGTCCGGCCCGATTTCACCGTCAGGCAGATCCGTCCCGTAAGCTTCTTTCCCTCATAGATGGTATAGTCGATTCCGCTCTTTCTGTTGCGGGATGTAATCTCCGTCCCGCCATCCTCGCTGATCAGTACGATATCCGCGTCACTTCCCGGCGCGATCCGGCCTTTCCGCGGATACATCCCGTAAAATCTGGCCGCGTTCTCAGAGGTCAGACGGACATAATCCCGCATGGAAAGTCCCCTCTTTAACACCCCTTCCGAGAAAAGATAGAGCATCCGTGTCTGAATCCCGTCCACGCCGCAGGGCACGCTCTCCCAGACTGCTTCCTTCTTGTCTTTATATGAATAGGGGCAATGGTCTGTGGAAAAGATGCGGATCCTGCCCGAGAGGATTCCCTTCCATAGTTCCTCCCGGTCGGCTTCCTTCCGCAGGGGCGGCGTCATGGTGTACAGTGTTCCGTCTTCTCCTTTCAGCATCTCCTCGGTAAATTCCAGATAGTGGGGACAGGTTTCCAGCCACAAAGAATTTCCCGGCTGTCCGGCGATCCGGACAGTACCTCCTGCCGACGCGTGGGCGATGCAGACCGGAACTTTATATACTTCCACGAGAGCGCTGATCTTTCGTACAGTCTCTGTTTCCGCTTCGGCAGGCCGGGTCCAGGCAAGGAGACTCATATCCGACATCCGGTCCGGCAGCCGCTCCGCGCATTTTC
>CALWBC010000342.1 GCA_944375755.1 uncultured Mediterraneibacter sp.
GATGGAGTGCCTCTGCACGAACATCTGGTTCCGGCGTTACATCCATTCAAAGCTTTGAAGTAAGTGGGCTCAGCATGGCGATGCAGTCCCCTGTTTTTGAACGTCCCCCAATCGAAAAACTCATCCCCACCTGAATTTTGTTTCCATCAGAAACCTTCCCGGTAATAAACGAAATATCTGTTCCTTCGGAAAAACCTTCCCTTTATCCCCGGAATGGGGTAAAATGTGTTTACAAGTCAACACATGAATACAATTGATAAGAAATTTTATATCAGGGTGAATATATAAATGAATCAGAAAACTTTAACCAAACTTGAATTTGACAAAATCATTACACTTCTTGAAGCGGAAGCCGGTTCTTTCCGGGGCAGACAGCTCTGCCACCGGCTCAAACCGATGACTGACCTTGCGAAGATCGATACTTATCAGGAGCAGACCGCAGCGGCATATACCCGTATCGTCCGCAAGGGACGGATCTCTTTCTCTGACGCGGCTCCTGTGGAGGAATCCATGAAACGTCTGGAGATTGGCGGAGCCTTAAGCATCGCCGAACTGCTCCGCATCTGCCGGCTGCTTGCCAATGCCGCCCGGGCAAAATCCTACGGGCGTCACGACACGCAGGAGGATGCGGCTGACTGTCTGGATGTCTACTTCGACCAGCTGGAGCCTCTCACTCCTCTGACTAATGAAATCGAGAGATGCATTATTTCCGAGGATGAAATCAGCGATGACGCAAGCGCCACTCTGAAACATATCCGCCGCAGCATTGGAAATATCAACGACAGGGTACACTCCACGCTTTCCGGACTGGTGAACGGTTCTCTGCGCACTTATCTGCAGGATCCGATCATTACCATGCGCGGCGACCGTTACTGTATTCCTGTGAAAGCGGAATACCGCGGACAGGTGCAGGGACTGATTCATGATCAGTCCTCCACAGGTTCTACTTTATTTATCGAACCAATGGCTGTGGTGAAACTGAATAACGATCTGAAGGAACTCTATGCCAAAGAGCAGGAGGAAATCCAGGTTATTCTTGCTCGTCTGAGCGAGGATGCCGCACAATATATCGAGGAAATCCGCGCTGACTACCGCGCCATGACAGAGCTCGACTTTATCTTTGCGCGCGGCGCTCTGGCGCTCTCCATGCGCGCCAGCCGACCGGTTCTCAACGAAGAAGGACGAATCCACATCCGGGACGGACGTCATCCGCTTCTTGACCAGAAAAAGGTGGTTCCGATCACGGTTTCTCTGGGAGAAAATTTCACGCTTCTGATTGTAACCGGCCCGAACACCGGCGGAAAAACGGTTTCTCTGAAAACCGTGGGACTGTTTACGCTGATGGGCCAGGCAGGACTTCATATTCCTGCCGGCGACCGTTCGGAGCTTGCCATATTCCATCAGGTCTACGCGGACATCGGAGACGAGCAGAGCATCGAACAGAGTCTGAGTACATTTTCATCTCATATGACGAATATCGTCTCTTTCCTGAAAAAGGTAGACGAACGCTCACTCGTGCTTTTCGATGAACTTGGAGCGGGAACCGATCCCACCGAAGGCGCCGCGCTGGCGACCGCGATTCTTTCTCACCTTCACAAGAGAAATATCCGCACAATGGCAACCACCCACTACAGTGAGTTAAAGGTGTACGCTCTTTCCACTCCGGGTGTTGAAAATGCCTGCTGTGAATTTGATGTGGAAAGTCTGCGCCCCACCTACCGGCTGCTGATCGGAATTCCCGGAAAGAGCAACGCCTTTGCCATTTCCGGGAAGCTGGGTCTTCCGGATTATATTATTGAAGACGCGAAAAAACTCCTCAGTGAACAGGATGTTTCCTTCGAGGATCTTCTGACCGATCTGGAAACCAGCCGCCGCACCATCGAAAAAGAGCGCGAAGAGATTGCCGCATACCGCAAAGAAGCCGAGGAGCTGAAGGAAAAGGCTGCCCGCCAGCAGGAAAAACTGAATGAACAGCGGGATCGGATCATTAGAGAGGCGAACGAGAAAGCGAACGCTATCCTGCGCGATGCAAAAGAAGTGGCAGACGAGACAATCCGCAATTTCCATAAATTCGGAAAAGAGAATATTTCCGCTGCTGAAATGGAAAAAGAACGTGAACGCCTCCGCAAAAAGATCAAGGATACGTCCGCTTCTGCCGCCCCTGAGAAAAAGAAACCGAAAAAGAAATACAAACCGGAAGATTTCAAACTGGGCGAATCCGTAAAAGTGCTGAGCATGAATCTGGTGGGCACCATTGCTTCCCGTCCGGATTCACGGGGAAATGTTACGGTTCAGATGGGAATCCTGCGCTCACAGGTTAATATATCTGATCTGGAGATCATAAATGAGCCTTCCAAATATGAGCCGAAAAAGCTGAGCCGCACTTCCAGGGGGAAAATCGGAATGAACAAAACACTCTCCGTCAGCCCCGAGATCAACCTTCTTGGCAGAACCGTGGATGAAGCGGTGGCAGAGCTGGACAAATATCTTGACGACGCGCTTCTCTCGCATCTGAATACAGTACGTGTTGTTCACGGAAAAGGCACCGGCGCCCTTCGAAAAGGAATTCATGAATATCTGCGCAGGCAGAAACATGTCAAATCCTATCATCTCGCCGAATTCGGCGAGGGCGATGCCGGTGTTACTATCGTGGAGCTCAAATAACGGAAAAATGAGAGGCAACTCCTCCCACAATGACAGCTGCAGATTTTTAATTCAGAAAACGTGACAGCCGGTGCCGGCCCTCTGCCGGTCATCGGCATGATATAACAGGAGGAAAATTTCACATGGTCGGAAAACAGAAAATTCTTATTGTTGATGATGACGAAAATATAGCGGAACTGATTTCACTCTATCTGACGAAAGAGTGTTTTGATACCAGAATCGTATACAATGGCGAAGACGCGCTGAGCGCTTTTGATACTTACCAGCCCAATCTGATCCTTCTTGATCTGATGCTGCCGGGCATAGACGGTTATCAGGTCTGCCGGGAAATCCGGGCCCGCTCCGCCACCCCTATTATCATGCTCTCCGCGAAAGGCGAAGTGTTCGACAAAGTGCTGGGACTGGAACTCGGCGCTGACGATTATATTATGAAGCCTTTTGATTCCAAAGAAATGGTTGCCCGCGTACGCGCGGTTCTCAGACGTTATCAGCCGGCCAAGACCGAACAGACCGGAGAAAAGACAAAATGTGTGGAGTATGACGGGCTCGTCATTAACCTTACCAATTATTCCGTGGTCTGCGATGGACAGAATGTGGATATGCCGCCCAAAGAGCTGGAACTTCTCTACTGCCTCGCAGCCTCTCCCAATCAGGTCTTTACCCGCGAACAGCTTCTTGACCGGATCTGGGGATACGAATACATCGGAGATACCCGGACGGTGGATGTGCATATCAAACGGCTCCGCGAGAAAGTCAAGGATCACCCTCACTGGAGACTGAGTACCGTATGGGGAATCGGATACAAATTTGAAACTCGATAGAATCTGATTTTCAGCGCCCTCTTTTACGCAATGCTAAAAGAGGGCTCCGGCTTTTTTAGCCAACGCTTCACACGACAACATACAGACTCTGATATTGGAGATTTACATGAAAACCATACTTCACCTGAAATTCATCGCACTATATGCCATATTCGGCTTTCTGTGCCTGTTTACAACAGCTACCCTCACAACTCAGCTTGTGACCAACCGGCTTATGGAAGACACTTCACAGACCCTTTACAAGGAGGCCACACTGATCGCCAATGATTATCTGCCCTCCTATTTTTCGGACGACTCCTCCCTCTACGCTGTTCAGTCCCAGCTGGCCGCCATGCGTCTCTATCTGGATGCTTCCCTCTGGTTTGTAGATGCGGATGGAACAATGATTACGTCCTCCAATCTGGAAAACACTTCCTCCCCCGATACAATCCGGGACTTCAACCCTGCGGAAATCGGCGGAAGCCAGTTTATCTCCGGAACCTATCACGACTACTTTGACGAGGAAGTCATTACCGTCATGGCTCCGGTTATCCAGCGTTATTCCACGGAGGGTTATCTTCTGATACACAGTCCGGTATCCGGAATCGAAGAACGCTGCCAGAAAATCATGGTGCCGGTTTATATTTCCACCGGCGTTATTTTCCTGCTTTCCTTTATCTTTCTGCTGGGATTCCATTACTTCGTCTACCGTCCTCTCCGTCAGATCGTGGAGGCCGCACAGCAGTACGCCCTGGGCAATCTGGACTATGAGATTCCGGTCTACACACACGATGAAATGGGGTATCTGGGCGCTTCCCTGAACTACATGTCGTCCCAGCTGAAAGATATGGATGACTACCAGAAGAAAATCGTGGCAAATGTCTCACATGATTTCCGCTCCCCGCTCACCTCTATAAAAGGTTACGTGGAAGCCATGGCAGACGGCACAATTCCACCGGAACTGTACGGAAAATATCTGAACATCATCCTGTTTGAAACCGAGCGCCTGACAGATCTCACCCGCGATCTTGTGACACTCAATGAATTCGATACAAAAGAACTTCTGCTGGACAAGGAAGAATTCGACATTCAGGAAGTGATCAAAAACACCGCCGAATCCTTCGAGGCAGTATGCACTCCAAAACATATCTCCATTGAACTGATTCTGATGTCCGGCACTATCCTCGTCTATGCAGACCGGCGCAAGATCCAGCAGGTGCTCTACAACCTCATCGATAACGCGATCAAATTCAGTGAAAAGGAATCTTCCGTTATCATCGAAGTAAGTGTGAAAAACGACAAGGTATTTATCTCCGTAAAAGATCACGGCATCGGTATACCAAGAAAAGAACTAAACAAGATCTGGGAGCGGTTCTATAAATCCGACCTGTCCCGCGGAAAAGATAAAAAAGGCACCGGCCTGGGACTTTCCATTGTAAAAGAAATCATCCAGGCACACGATGAACATGTCAATGTGATCAGTACGGAAGGGGTAGGGACCGAGTTCATTTTCTCGCTCAGCAGAGTGTTATGAAATCCTGCATTTTTCTGACCGGGAACTTTTCCGCTTGTAAGCGATTCGACTAATCGGAAGGCGCCGGGAAAGAGGAAGCTGTAACGCCATGCTGAGCCCACTCCTTCAAAGCTTCGAACGGATGTAACAAAAGCGACAGATGCGCGTGCAATGGCACTTCATCTGTCGCTTTTTAACATCCGGAAC
>CALWBC010000343.1 GCA_944375755.1 uncultured Mediterraneibacter sp.
GCCTGATTTTTCATCTGCTACGTTGTCGTCAATCGACGATGCCACCGCATCGCCTCATTCCTCCGCCTTGCATATGAAGAAATCATTCTGCGTGATATAGCCAGATATTTATTTTTCACTGTACTAGCACCAATCTCTCGTAATCTCTTTTTCGTCTTTATCTTCTCAATCCCGGAACTCCCCCTGCTGCCAGCGCGTCAAAATTCCATACCTCTTCGCTCCAGCCAAGTTCGTCCGTATAAAACTGCTTTTCTTTGAGCTGATCCGCTGTCACAGTCGTGACAGCGTCTAAATCAGCATTTGTCTGGCTGTCGGAATCCTCCAGCTCATAGACACTGCTTGTAATTCCCAGCACATTCCAGCCGGAAACACGGTTGGCATTCACGCCGGTGCTTAAGCTGACCGAACTCTCCACCGCGGCGCTGCCGGTCTGGGGGCCTCCGATCAGGCCACCGTTTCCGATGCGTTCCGGCGCGGTGATCTCCACCTTCGCCAGGCAGTTCCGCACGATCCCGTTTCCCAGCCAGCCTGTGATGCCGCCGATCCGGGCGCCCATGGGATGAACCAGGGTTCCTTCTATGGTTCCTGTCACAATACAGTCCGAAAGCAGATTTCCGTCAAACTGACCGGCGATTCCGCCAAGCGTATTGCTGGCACGCATGGACAGATTTTCAACTGAAATCTGTTTCACCGTACTTCCTGAGATTACTCCGGCAAGGCCGCCCGCCTGATTTCCGTTATGATTAATCCCAAGATCTGCCACACGCACATTCTGTACGGTGGAATTCCTGATCTCATTGGCAAGGGCGCCTTTCTGGCTGTCTTCCGCAAGGCTGATATTTTCCATATTCAGATTTTCAATCACTGCGCCCTCTGTTCTCTCAAACAGCGGCGCATTCAGCCCGGTTATTGTATATCCGTTTCCGTCCAGTTCTCCCGAAAAGGTTCCCGTCACCGCCGCCTGCTGTACAGTTACACCAGCAAAATCAATATCCGCCGCCAGAACATATTTCTTTTTCAGAGCTTCCGGAGATTCACCTATGGCAAGGAGTTCCTCTGCGGCCGTAATCTTCCGCTCTCCCACTGTCACAGTCATATCCCCGTATTCATAATATCCTTCGGTCTTAGTCCCGATCAGCGGAAGCGGCATGTCGGCCCCCTCGGTACGCACATTTCCGATCACTGCCTTCTTTGTTTTCACAGACAGCAGGGCCCGGGCGTCCGACGCGTAAGACGGATCCTGAATGGTCAGATTCCATACATGGGCATACTGCAGATCCCCGAAAACCGGATACTGCATCCCGGTCAGACTGCATCCGTTTCCATCCAGGAATCCGATGAATCTTCCCGGAATATAGCTGTCGCCGGAAGCTGTGATCTGACTGAAATCCAGATCATTTTCCAGACGGTAATATCCGTATGGATTCTCCTGAGCCAGACGGATCAGCTGTTCCGCCGAGGTAACGGATGCCGCGGCCGGAGCACGATAGATTCCGCCTTCGCTGAAATCTCCTGTCACCCGTTTGATCATGCCGTAGAGCATGCGTTTCGTCTCAATACTGCTCACATTCCGGTTTCCGCTGGCCGCATCCTCCTCGAATGCCGCCTTAAACTGCGCGATCACCTCATCCTTGTCAAAATAAGGAATCTGATCCAGATTCTGCTCCACTGTCCGATAACGGCCCATCTTGTAGCCTTTCCATGTAATGTCGGGATTTCCCGTAACCTGACGCAGAGCATCCAGGTCATTTTTACTCAAGGCGGACATATATACCATATAGCCTTTTTCATATCCTGCCAGCCCAAGCATTTCCTGACCGAGCCGCTTGAAGGAATGAGTGTCCGGCGAGCCGTCATCGTTGTGGGACTGATACCAGTTCATGGTATAGAATGATTCAAATCCATAACTTCCATCCGTGGCTGTGCCCACGTTTTCCGGATAAGTCCGGGAGGTACGCACAGATATTTTATTCTCCCACAGATCTTCCATATCTTTCAGTCCCATTGCGCGGATCTCTTCTTCTGTCATGGTCCGGTACACCGTGCGCATGGAAGCATTGCCCGCAGATGTATGCTCCGCCTTTACCGCCACTGCGGCCTGCTGCTTCGGCGTAAGCTCCAGAAACGCCTGTGCCGCCAGATACTCCAGGCCATACCCTGTCTCAAACATTTCCCTGTAATAGCTGTGGACCTTTTCGGCGGAATCGATTCTCTCATAACTGAAATTGTTGGTCATCTCCGTACCAATCTCCTTCATGGTTGAGATATTGAATACCATAATTCCATCCCGCATTTCCTGGGCAATATTGCCGTCCGCGTGGGCTTCTCCGCCCGTTCCTTCTCTTCTTCCCGCTCCGCCGTAAAAATATCTTCCATCCTGATTATGCGCCGTCTCATGGCTGAAGGTAAAGAAACTGTAATCACTTGTCCCAAGGGCAGCGTCCCACATCCAGATAACGATGCTGCCGTCCGCCACCGCCGCGCTTCCGTTCAGCGCATTCAGCATATTGTTGGCCTCATAGACCCACTTCATAACCGGATCTCTTGTCTGTCCCTTTTCCTGAGCTCCGGCGGAAGCCGCCTCACTCTCCGGGAAATTCAGACGCGTGTCATACTGAATATTGACAAAACTGTTGAGCTGATCCGCGGCATTTTGCATCCACCTGGAAGAAACGCCGTAAAAGACTCCCATCTTCTCCGCATATATCTCCGCTGTCCGGCGGATCCGTTCTCTCTCCTGACCGTCCTTGTTCAGATACTCAGGATACCGGTTCATACTTCCGATGATAAGCTGGGAGGGAACCGATATCAGGTACATATCTTCCTGGGGCGCCGTAAGAATCTGCAGCACAAGGCTCTTCCGCCCCTCTTCCAGACCGGACAGATTATCCCAGATCCGGTACCGGATCTTCCCTTCATCGCCGCGGGCTTTTTCTTCCACCAGCACACCGTCAAAACCGTCTTTAAACCATTCATTGGGATCTCCATATCCGGCAACGCTCTTCGCCAGCCCTCCCAGAAAATCAGTCAGATTCTCTCCTATATAGTTTTTCAGCACATTGTTATAAAATGTTACGGTCTGATTCGTATCCCGCTGTCCGGCCGCCGCGGTCAGAAGCTGATCCGTCAGTTTTTCCGCCGTTATGCCTGCCGCTATTTTCCCGCCGTCAAAAAACAGGAGGTCGCTCAGCAGGACACCGCTGTAATCAATGCGGTACCATTTATCATAGTAATTATATGCGTAGAGCATCCGCTTCAGCGCGTCCTCATCCTTCATCCGCTCTTCCGCAAGCGCCCGGACAGCCGGATGGGTGCTGTAGGTCGGATAATCCTCCCCGGACGCAATAATGCTCTGCAGCACGGTCTCCATCCGGGGTTTTACATTTTCATTGTAATAATCCGTATACAGACGGCTCTCATCCTCCGGTGTCAGATCCGCGATCTCCGAAGCATAGTCATATCCGGATACTTTCGCCGCCATTTCTGAAAAAAGAGCCTCATCCATATCCGTAATATAGCGGTGGAACTGATATTTCAGACCGGTACCCTCCATCCGGTAAACGGCCGCCAGATCCCCGGTCAGCCCGCTGCAGGTAACCGGATATTCCTGCATTGTCCCATCCTCATATACCAGCCGGATGGTCCGGATCACCGCGGGATCCTCTCTTCTGATTCCGGATACAAGCGAACCGCTTTCATCCAGTGGGAGAACATACCGGAGTCTCCCCGTCACCAGACGGTCATTTTCATCCGCCAGATTCCCGTACTCCACCCAGAGACGGGTATCGGACAGGGGCAGAAGTTCCGCCATGTTGGCATATGCCAGTTCCCTCTCAGGGCGATAATTTTCATGATTCAGGACCGCGCTGTAACCGGGTATCTCATAATGATTCTCCTCCACAGGCGCGTTTTTCAGCGCCGGACGCTTTCCATAGGAAAGTCCGTCCAGATCCCAGATATCCTCATCAAAACCCAGAGTGTCTTTATAAAAATCCATACTGTAGATCCGGTCTGTCTCTTTTACATTCGACTGATTCTCTTCCGTAATATTACTTATGCCGGAGGAGCCGGAATACTCGTAAACTTCCCGCACGTCTCCCAGAACATCAAACCCGGCGATCCGGTATCCTGCCCCGGAGCTCATGCTCAGGCTGTACGCAATATCCGGGGTTCCCTTGTCCGGGCCACCGATGAGTCCGCCGTTCCCTTTCGATGCCGGCGCAATGATCTGTGCCTGCGTATAACACCTGCTGATGCTCCCGCCGCCGTGCCATCCTGTGATGCCGCCCGTTCGTGCTCCCAGCGACGGATGATCATAAGTTCCCTGCACCTTTCCTGTCACATAGCAGTTCTCTATGAGGGCACCGGATTCCGTCTTTCCCACGATTCCTCCGACAGCAACCAGCCCCCGGACGGAAACATTTACCGATGCGCTCTCACGGATCGTAGAATTCACCAGTCTGCCGCCAAAGGCTCCCATTCCGTCCACACTGTTGGAGATCGCCGAATCTTTGATAAATACATTTTCCACCACAGACCGGTTCTGAATCGTCTGGGCAAGAATTCCGCTTCGGTCCGCTGTCACCGAAGCATCCTCAATCACAAGGTCATGGATATGCGCGCCGCTTAAGGTGGAAAAAAGCGAAGTAGGAAGGTTCTGGATCCGGTAGCCGTTCCCGTCAAGCTCTCCTGAAAATGTGCCTGCCACCGCAGCGTCAGCCGCGGAAATACCGGAGGCATCCAGATCTTCTGTCAGTTCAAAACTTCCTCCGGGGTTG
>CALWBC010000344.1 GCA_944375755.1 uncultured Mediterraneibacter sp.
TGAACCCGCGCCAGCGCCGGATTAACTACCGTGCCGCAGTCCACAACAGCGGCATAGTCAACCATCTCTGCCACACCGGTCTCTTTATCTACCTCAACCTCAGCGATTCCCACCATGAACGGCGGAGGGGAAGTCGGCGATGAGAAAGCTTCGCTTGCGGAGAGCGGCTCGTTGCTGAAGCACATCACCCGGTTTCCGATCTCCTTCCTGGAAATCGTCTCGCCGTTTTTCAGATTTGTCACATTCCACCCGTCAAACTCTACATCTTCCACATCGCACCCGAGGTACTGAGCGCCTCTCTCACAGATCTTTTTTCTGAGGGTTTCACATGTCCTCACAACTGCCATTCCGGTTACATAAGTGGTGCTGGACGCGTAGGAACCACAGTCATAAGGGGAGATATCCGTATCTACTCCGTGAACGATAATGTCGGACATATCGCAGTCCAGACACTCCGCCGCCATCTGAGACAGAATCGTGTCACATCCGGTTCCCATATCGGAGGCCCCGATCATCAGACTGTAAAACCCGTCGTCGTTGACTTTGATCAGCACGGAACCGGTATCCACACTGGAGATTCCCGATCCCTGCATCGCCATGGCAACTCCGACGCCGCGCACCTTGCCGTTGCCCATATCACGGCAGGGATATTTCTCATCCCAGCCAATCATCTCTTTTGCCCTTGCCATACAGCGGTCCAGAGCACAGCTGTTTGTCGTCTCGTTATAGTACGCCGGCATCACCTGGCCTTCGCGGACCATGTTCTTTTCACGGAGCACCGTCGGATCCATCCCCAGCACAGATGCCAGTTCATTCACCGCGGACTCCACCGCGAAAATTCCCTGAGTCGCTCCATATCCACGGTACGCTCCCGCAGACATTACATTCGTATAGACCACGTCATACGTAAAGCGGAACGCTTCGGCGCTTCCATACAGCGGAATGGATTTATGTCCGGAAAGACCTACCGTAGTAGGACCGTGTTCGCCGAACGCCCCTGTATTTGACAGTGTATAAAGATCGATTCCTCTGATACGCCCGTCTTTGTCAGCGCCAAGGCGGACATGCATCTCCATTTCATGGCGCGGTGATGACGCGATCATGGATTCTTCTCGTGTATAAATGATTTTCGCCGGTTTTCCCGTCTTCCATGTCACAAGCGCCGGATAGACTTCGGACACGGATGTCTGCTTCGCTCCGAAACCGCCGCCGATACGCGGTTTGATCACACGCACCTTACTTTTCGGGATATCCAGCGCATTGGCCAGAATACGGCGGACATGGAACGGAACCTGTGTGGAAGAAACCACATTCAGCCTGCCGTAAGCATCCAGATACGTATAGGTACGGAACGTCTCCATCATGGCCTGCTGATTAGCCTTTGTGTGATAGACGCGGTCAATGACATAATCACAGGAGGCAAGAACCGCCTCAATATCCCCGTTTTCGCTCACCTCATGGGCGCAGAGATTTCTTTTGTTATCCGCTCCCACCGGACAGAGGCTGCGCCAGTTATCTTCCGGATGTACCAGGATCGGATTATCTTTCGCCTTCTGGAAATCCAGTACCGGTTCCAGCACTTCGTATTTGATTTTCACCAGCTTCATCGCCTTCTTGACCGCTTCCTCGCTGGTTCCCGCTACAATCGCCGCGGCATCTCCCACGAACCGCATCCTCTGATCCAGAATCAGCCGGTCATAGGGACTGGGCTCCGGATAGGTCTGTCCGGCCATTGTAAAGCGCTTGTCCGGGCAGTCCTTATAGGTCAGAACGCACTCAATTCCCGGAACAGCCTCAGCTCTGGCCGTATTGATCTCCTTGATCAGAGCATGGGCGTGAGGACTCCGGACAATCTTAACAATCAGACAGTCGGACGGCGCGAGATCATTTGTATAGACCGCCTTTCCTGTCACAAGGGAATCCGCATCCACCTTGGGAACGGAATGGTTTACAACACGGAGTTCTTTTTCATTTCCTTCTCTGCTCATCCCTGCACCTCCCTGACTTTGATCACCGGACTCTTTCTTTTTTCCATATATTTTTTTATCGCCCGCAGCTGTCCCATATATCCGGTACATCTGCAGAGATTTCCAGCCAGATACTCCTTGATCTCTTCCATATCCGGATCTTCCAGCTCTCTGACCATGGCCAGCACATTCATGATAAATCCAGGAGAGCAGAACCCGCACTGTTCCGCTCCTTCCGCCGCGAGGAACGCGCCGAACTCCGCCGCTTCCTCCTCGACTCCTTCCATGGTGGTAACCTCATGGCCGTCGATTCCCGCTGCCAGCACGGAACAGGAAAGCCTTGATTTTCCGTCAATCCATACCGTGCAGAGTCCACAGTTTGTTGTCTCGCATCCGCATTTTACACTCTTGCACCCGAGCGAGCGGAGAACGTCGATCAGGACAGAGTCTGCATTCACCTCAGCCGTAACCTGTTTCTTATTCAATGTAAAGCGTATCTCCATCTATCTTCCCTCCGCTAAAATCGAAGCCATTTCCCTGCGGATCAGAACTTCCGCAAGATGCTGCCTGTAACCGGCACTTCCTCTCATGTTGGTGCCGTACGTAAACTCTGCCGCCGCCTGACGCGCGTAATCCGCAATCACTTCCTCCGACGCGTTATCCGGTATCTCCCACTGTTTTTCCAGAAGTTCCGCTTTCATCGGGCGGGCTCCCACGGAAAAGTACCACGTCTCCTTCCCGTGCACCATGCCGGTCACAACAGAACAGGCAATCACCGGGAAATCTGTCTTTGTCTGGCGGATGGACTCATAGCGGAATTTTCTCCTGCTCTTCCTCACAATCACGGACAGCAGGATATCCTTGTCCGGCTTTCTCTTCACGAATTCCGAAAGCCGGATCGTGCCTCCGTCATACAGCTCAACAAAAGTATCCAGCGCCAGAAACGCGGTCAGCACATCCGAGAATCCGAATCTTCCATAGATACTTCCTCCTACGGTCGCCTGGTTTCTGAACTGCACTCCAACGATATGCCGCACCGACTCGGCGATCCCGTCCCCGTAAAGTTCTCTGAGCGCCTCACACTGTTCCAGCTGCCGCAGGGTACACATGGCACCGATTTTGATCACATTGTCAGACTCCTCAATCTGATCCAGCCCAAGGCCGGACAGGTCAATGACCGTCTTCACTTTTGCATTTCCCAGGCGCATCCACATCATTCCGCCCATCACCCGGCTGCTGCGGGCCTGATTCAGCTCGTACGCTTCTTCCAGCGTCTTTGCTTTTACATAATTACCGATCGTTAGCACAATGGCTCTCCTTTCTCTCTCGCCGGGCCTTTCCCGGCGGCCTCTCCTGTGTTGCATCAGCTGCATATGCCGCATGGATCTCCACACGGAAAAACGCGTAAAAAAAGTGCAAATGAAATTCCAGTCACTCACACTTAAGCCTAAATATTCTAGCATGTATACCGCGAATTGTCAAAGCCTGCAGGGCAATTTCCCCGGCTTTTCAACAAAGCTTGTTCTCCGGATTTTTTCCTGCTTCCAAAAAGGATTTTCTTTTCTCTTTTCTTATGCTATATTTGACTCATACCGGGGACAGCGCAGGTGATTTTTTTCACCGGGGAAGCGAGTCGCTTTCCTGAATCTTCTGCCGGGAGGCCACGGCTTCGCCGACCCTCCGCCGGCTCCACGTGTACTACCGCACACCCTGTGTGCACCGTGCCTGCGGCACGCGTACACGCACGCGGCTGCGGCATCATCATTTAGTGTCCCCGGTATTTTTGATTTTTCAATCCTGTCAATCCGAACAGAAACCAGAGGTGTCCGTATGTATTATGATATCTGGAAATACTGCACAAAAGAACAATGGACAGAATTTCTTCTCTCCCTGAATATCACCGGACGGCTCCGGCTTTCCGATGAGCAGAAGCTTTCCCTGCTCTATGGACTGTCCAATCACACGGAAGAACATTATACCTCTGTCCGGATTCCGAAAAGTTCCGGCGGATTCCGCGTGATCCGGAAACCGGATTCACTGCTTAAATATATTCAGCGTCAGATTCTCTCGCGTATCCTGATTCAGTTTCCCGTATCCGGCTGTGCCCGCGCTTACCTCCGCGGAGTCCCTCTGACAGCAAACGCCCTGCCCCACACAGGGAAAGAAAAGATACTAAAACTGGACATCGATGATTTCTTCGGAAACATTACATATATCAGCGTGTATCAGCACGCGTTCCCCGGCACTCTGTTCCCTCCGGCGGTCCGCACTCTGCTGACAGGCCTCTGCTGCTATGACAGCATCCTCCCGCAGGGCGCCCCGACCTCCCCTTACATCTCCAATCTGGTCATGGTTCCTTTCGACGAGACAATGGACCAGTGGTGCAGGAAGCGCGGGATCACCTACACGAGATACTGTGATGACATGACGTTCTCCGGAAGTTTTGATACCGGAGAAGTCATTTCCAAAACCCGTTTCTGGCTTCGCCGCCTCGGATTCGAATTAAACGACAGAAAAACCAGAATAATCACGCAATCCGGGCGACAGGAGGTGACAGGCCTTACAGTCAACCAAAAAGCACAGACCCCGAAATTCTTCCGCAGATCCCTCCGTCAGGAATGGTATTACATCCGGAAATACGGTGCGGCAGACCACCTGCGCCGCAGGCTCCATACGGAAAACATCACGGAAGAAGAAAGCCGTTCTTATCTGCTCCGGCTGGCAGGCAAAATCGCCTACGTGCTGCAGGCCAATCCGGAAAATCCCGAGTTTCGCGCCATGCAGTCGGAATTGCAGGCCATGCTGCGCGCTCCCGGGACAGATGTTTCCGGTTCTTCTTAAAACAGATGTTTTCAAAAGAGTTGACAGCACAGCACACGGGTGATATGATTTTTTTAAGTATAGAAACGTAGATAGAGGTTGCATTTTTCATGAGTAAGATGTTGGATGTTATCAGGAACAGTTGAACACATCGGAAAGGGGAAGGTGCCGAAAGGGGAAGAGACCTGAGATCTTGTCCTTGGGCATGACGCAAAAAACGGCATGACTGTCATCGCAGGATGGAGAGCTATCTGATATACGGTTAAGGTATATTTGGAGACGGCGCATCTTGCCGTTTCTTTTAATGTAAACTATACACTCATAATCAAGAGGAGGAAAACAACATGGCAATTTTTAAAGGTGCAGGCGTAGCAATCGTTACTCCGATGAAAGAGAACCTGGAGATTAACTATGATAAACTTGATGAAATAATTGAGGAGCAGATCGCCGGAGGCACAGACGCCATCATTATCTGCGGTACAACCGGAGAATCCGCTACCATGACGGAAGCAGAACACAGCGAAGCAATCCGTTTCACAATCGAGCGTGTAAGACACAGAATCCCGGTTATCGCCGGAACAGGCTCCAACTGCACAAGAACAGCAGTTGAACTTTCCAGGGAAGCGGAAAAAGACGGTGCCGACGGACTGCTTCTCGTTACACCTTATTACAATAAAGCAACACAGAAGGGACTGATCGCCAAC
>CALWBC010000345.1 GCA_944375755.1 uncultured Mediterraneibacter sp.
TGATTGGAAATGTGGCCAAAGAAGAGACCGACGAGTTTAAGCTGGCAAGAATGATGATCGGACATGAGCTGGAAAATGTGGAGCGGTCCGGAGAAGATAAAACAGAAGAGGCGCCGGTGAAGCTGTCAGTGAAAAACATTACGGTCAGGAAGAAGGGACAGCCGCCCTTACTTGAGGATATCAGCTTTGACATTCACGCGGGTGAGATCCTCGGGTTTGCCGGAGTGTCTGGAAACGGGCAGCAGGAACTGTGCGAGGCCATCTACGGCGGACTGAAAATCGACTCCGGAACCATCCGGCTGGATAATACGGAGATTACGGATCTGCCTGTCACGGACCGGATCAGAAAGGGAATCGGATATGTTGCCTCCGACCGGTACAGATACGGCATGGTCATGGGGATGTCACTTGCGGAGAATATGCTCCTGAAATCCAGTTATATGAAAAAATGGGTAAAAGGAGGATTTATCAGGAGAAAGAGCCTGAACGACTACACCGATGAAATGATCAGGAAATATTCGGTAAAGGCCCAGGATCACTCGGATCTGGCCGGCAGTCTGTCAGGAGGCAACCAGCAGAAAGCGGTTGTTGCCAGGGAAGTGGACATGGGCAGCAGTCTCCTGATTTTCGATCAGCCTACCAGAGGTCTGGATCTGGGAGCGATCAACTACGTGCACAAAACGATTATGGAAGAGAAAGAAAAGGGAAAGGCAATTCTTCTGGTGTCCACGGAACTCTCGGAAATATTTGCCCTGTCAGACCGGATCGCGGTGCTGTATAAAGGAAAGATTATGGGAATCTACAGGAATGATGAGCTGACCACGGAGAAGATCGGACTTCTGATGGCCGGATATGATGTGGAAAAGGAGGCGGATCAGGTATGAGCCGGAACGAGAAAAAGATAAAGGGAGACGGCTTTGCGTCCATGCTGTTCTGGACAGCTGCGGCAATCGTGCTGGGACTGTTCTGCAGCTTTATTTTCCTGCCTCTGATCGGGGTGAATCCTCTGGATGCCCTGGGCATTATGATTACACAGGTATTCTCTAATGCCTACAGCATGGGCAATATACTGGTGAAAACAACTCCGCTGATTCTTACCGGGCTGGCATTTGCTTTTACATATAAGGCGAATCTGTATAACATCGGAGCTCAGGGGCAGTTCTATGCAGGCTGTATCTGCGCCGCCGCGGTGAGTCTGGGACTTCAGAACCGGGTTCCGGGAGCGCTTGTGCTTCTCCTTGCCTTTGCCGCCAGCATTGTGGGCGGAGGATTTGTGGGTGCGCTGATCGGATTTCTGAAGGCGCGGTTTAATGCCAATGAATTTCTGGTCAGCATGATGTCCACCTATGTGATCACATATTTCATGCAGCTCCTTCTGCGCACGGTGCTTCAGGAGGAAAAAGGAGAGTACCTGCAGACGGATTACCTGGATAATTCCGTGTGGCTGCCCAGAATCATAGGGGGAACTTCGGTTTCACTGGGAATTGTGATTGCTGTGGCAGCGGCGGTTCTCGTGTGGGTGGTTCTCTACAAAACTTCTGTGGGCTACCGGGTCCGGGTAACAGGAATGAATCAGGACGCGGCTCGCATGGCGGGCATCAGCCCGAAGCGGCAGTATGTCCTTGCGTTTGCCGTGAGCGGCGCCATTGCCGGGCTTGCGGGATTCGTGGAAGTGAATGGAATGCAGCACATGCTTCTGACGAATTTTGATACGGACATCGGTTCCTATGGGATCGGAATCGCGATTCTTGCCAATGCGAACCCGATCGGCATTATTTTCTCAGCGCTGCTTTTCGGTATCCTTCAGGTCGGCGGTACGGCTCTTGGACATTATTCCAATGCGCCGGCAAGTGTAATCGACCTGATGCAGGGCTGGGTGATGGTTTTTGTACTTGTATCGTTTTTCGTGCGCAGACAGCTTGGCGTCCGGCGGATGAAACATCAGAAAACAGTAAGTGGGGAGGCGGCTTGATATGGAAGTATTCATTAATCTGATTGCGCGGGCTTTTTTCATGAGCACTCCGCTGGTACTCGGCGCGGTCGGTGAAGTGATCGCCGAGAGAACCGGAATGATGGTAACCGCGGTAGAAGGGATCTTCCTGATCGGTGCCTGGGGAGGATTCCTGGGAGCGTATCTGAGCGGGAATATGCTGATCGGATTTCTCACCGCCATGGCATGCGGGATGGCCGTGGCGCTGATTTATGGAGTGACAACGGTTTATATGTACCAGCATCAGATTGTCATGGGAACTGCGATTGCTATCCTGGTGACCGGATTCTGCAGCTTTTTTTACCGGATCATCTTCGGGACTCCGACAACACCGCTGACGGTTACGCCTCTTTCCGATATCGCCATTCCGGTGCTCTCGGACATCCCCGTGATCGGAAGAATTTTGTTTGAACAGAATCTGGTGACTTACCTGACCTGGATCCTGGTGCCGATTGTATTTTATGTGCTGTTCAGGACCTCTCTTGGACTGACGCTCCGCTCCTGCGGAGAAAACCCGGCCGCCGCCGATGCCGCGGGAATCAATGTGCAGAGGGTACGGTTCCTGGCCGTGCTTCTGGCGGGAGTGCTGGGAGGAATCGCCGGAGCTTACTATTCCCTCTGCAATGTGGGAATGTATAACGCGCAGATCATCGGCGGCAGAGGCTGGATCGCATTCGGAATCTGCTTCCTGGGAAACTGGAATCCCGTGGGAAGTCTGATCTTCGGAATCGTGTTCGGTATCTCCGAAGCAGTGGGTACCTATGTAAGGGCGCTGGGACTTTCTTCTGTTCCCAGCGAACTGTTCAGCATGCTGCCCTATGTTCTGGTCATCGTGCTGACGGTGTGCAGAAAGAACCTGCATGTTCCGGATAAACTGGGAGTAAACTATGTGAAGGAAGAATAAAAAAGAACGCGGACAGCGTAAAAGGAAGGGGACATCAAGGCAGCCTGTGAGGGCAGGACCGTGATGCCCCTCTTTTTTGTGCGATACGCCCGGAGGACGACCGTCGTGCCTGCACGAACGGGCATCCGACGGGCAACGGTCATCGAACGGCAATGCCGCAGCAGCTGCGCACCGGCGGGATTTTACTGCCGGTCTCAACCGGGGCAGGGAAAAAATCCCACTTGAAAAACGAACAGATGTTCGATAAAATATAACCGTATGGAGGGGAATGAGATACCATCCGGAAGAGATGGCGCTGTGGGAAAAGGATTGGAAAAACAAAACATCAGACGGTAAATTATGATAAGATAGGAGCGTGACAGACAGATGGGCATGGGAATCGGGATCAGTGCATGGAACCCGGACCAGGGGAATCTGAAGAGGAGACAGACGGGAATCGCCTGCGGGGTATGGTTTACCAGCACGGGAAACGCCATGCCTAAACTGATCAAGTATCAGGACGCTGAGGGAGTGATTCGTACGCTCGGCCCGATACAGGTGCTGAGCAGTGAGAGAAACTGTCACTGCGGGATTCCCGCATGGGAATACCGGTGCAGTGTGGTATATGGAGATCAGGAATATGGCAGCAGGGAATACCGGTTCCGCCTGTATTATTATCCGGAGACGTGTTGCTGGAAATTAAGCTGGGAGGAATAAGGTGTATGTGTGGGAGATATTTTGTGGATGACGGGATGTCGGAAGAAGTAAAGCGCCTGGTGTGCGGACTGAAAAAAGAAGATGCGGGAAAACCGGGAAATATATATAACGCCGGAAATTCTGAAACCGCGCGGGTGGCAGGAGCGCGGAGCGCATATGAGGGAGATGCTGCGAGAACTGCGGGTATCGGCGGCATACGGGATGTATGTCCTTCGCAGCAGGCAGCCGTACTGGCGGCTGATCCGAATCTGCCGGGAACCGTGATGGTGAAACAGATGATATGGGGATTCCCCGGAATTCAGAATAAAGGACTTCTGATCAACGCCAGAGCGGAAAGCGCACTTCAGAAAAAGACGTACAGGGACAGTATATTAACGCGCCGCTGTGTCATTCCGGCCAGCGGATTTTACGAATGGAATCCGTCGAAAGAGAAGTTCTCCTTTGAGCGCAGGGACGGAGGCGTGATCTTCATGGCGGGATGCTATAACTGGTTCGGTGAGGAAGAGCGCTTCGTAATTCTGACAACGGCGGCAAATGCTTCCGCGGCGTATGTGCATGAGAGAATGCCGGTGGTGGTGGAAGCAAATGAGGTGGAACGGTGGATTCTGGATGACAGCGCGACAGAGCAGATCCTGCGGAAAGTGCCGGTGGAACTCAAGAGCAGGACAGATTATGAGCAGATGACGCTGTTTTGAATAGCACTTGACATTTTAGCTTTTCGTGTGTAGGATAATAACCGGTAAGAAAAATTTCATAAGATTGATGACAAGGGGAGCTTGTATGACAGGCTGAG
>CALWBC010000346.1 GCA_944375755.1 uncultured Mediterraneibacter sp.
TGCGACGATCAGCTGCAGTCCCTCAACCATGAACACGCCTGTTCCGGCGGAAAAGGCTTTGACAAGAGAGATAAATCTCTGAATCAGCGCTGTAAATGTCACAATCAGCATGATTACAAACGGCGGAACCAGCGTCTTGAGCGTTCTTCCTGTCACTTTCAGGAATACGCACAGTGTGATCAGCACCAGAGCGCTCAGCAGCTGGTTGGCGCTTCCGAACAGCGGCCAGATGTTGGAATATCCAACCTGTGTCAGAATATAGCCGAACACCAGTGTGATGATGGTTGCGAAATATTTATTGCACAGCACTTTTCTCCAGCCTTCTGCGTGATCCATGTCATCCACGCTGAACAGTTCCTGGAAGGACATACGTCCGATACGCGCAACCGAATCCAGCGTTGTAAACGCCAGCGCAGACACGCACATTGTCATAAAGCTCTGCGCCACATAGACCGGGATTCCGAACATTTCAAGGAATCCTGCGACTCCGGATGAAAAGATCTGGAACGGAGTTCCCACTGCTGCTGTTCCGTCCGCACTTGCAGCCGCTCCGGCAACACAGAGGGCGATTACGGCCAGAAGACTTTCCAGAACCATTGCACCATATCCGACTTTCAGCATATCTTTTTCATTTGATATGGTCTTTGACGATGTACCGGAAGATACCAGGCTGTGGAATCCGGACACCGCGCCGCAGGCAACAGTTACAAACAGGATCGGAAAAAGTGTTCCCAGGCTCTCATTCTGAAATCCTGTAAACGCCGGAAGGTTCATGGACGGATGTGCAAAGACCAGGCCCAGCACTGCTCCGGCGATCATTCCCACAAACATAAAGGTGGACATAAAATCTCTCGGCTGCATGACAAACCACATCGGGAGTACCGCCGCAAGGAAAATATAGATAAACGCGATGTATACCCACATTTCTTTTCCGAGAAGCACCGGAAGATTCATACCGCAGACAAATGCCAGCACCGTGCACACCAGTCCGAATACAACTTCTTTCCATCCCGTGAATTTCACTTTGTGCTGTACCACGCCGAAGATTACCGCAAACAGGATAAAGAACAGGGAGATACTTCCCGCCGCACCGTTTACCTGGGCACTCTCAGACAATGTTCTGACTCCATCTGTCACTACGTATGCGTTAAACGTATCTGCCACCATATCGGCAAAAGCCGCGATGACGATCAGACAGAACAGCCAGCAGAATCCGAGGAAAAGCTTACGTCCTGCCTTTCCTATGTATTTCTCAATCAGAAGTCCCATTGATTTTCCGTCATTCTTCACGCTGGCGTACAGCGCTCCGAAATCCGTTACCGCTCCGAAGAAAATTCCTCCCAGGATGATCCACAGGAAAACCGGCAGCCATCCGAATGCCGCCGCCTGGATCGCGCCTGTGACAGGGCCGGCACCCGCAATCGACGAGAACTGATGGGCAAATACGGTCCATCCGTCCGTGGGCACATAATCCTGTCCGTCATTGTGAATCACCGCAGGCGTCTTCGCTTTCGGGTCGATTCCCCATTTCTTCGCCAGCCAGCGTCCATATAAAGCATATGCAGCTATGAGACACACCGCGGCGATCAGTACGATTACTAATGTGTTCATAATTCTCTACTCTCCTTTTCTGAAACCAGTTAACTGAACTGTGCCCCTTATCAGACACAGATTGTAAAAACCGAGAGGATCAAAATTCCCTGCCAAATAAAAAACGCCCTCCGACAGATTGCTCTGTCAGAAGACGAAATCATTATATTCCGCGTTACCACTTCTCTTACCGGATATTCCGGTCTCTTATTTCCCGTCGTCCATTCCCGTGGCCGTATGGAAGTAACCACACGCTGAAATCAGGCTGTATCAACACCGCAGCCGCAGACTTCAACTGCCATAATCCCATGGATTAACAGGCTTCCCTGTAACGGGGGAATTCCGGCCCTGGCTACTTCAGATTTCACCCTGGCTGCTCGCAGGTGATGGCTTCCCCTCCGTGCTGTCCCCTCACACCATCCGGGAACTCTCTGAAAGCACTCCGGTCAGGCAAGTCCTGTCCTGTTCCTTGCATCGGTTATTTACAACAAAAAATATTATAATCCATTTTTTTCATTTGTCAACACTTTTTAGAGCACACTCTGTTTTTTAACACTTCTTTAACGGCCAGTCAGTTCAGGAAAGGGCATCAGCTCCCTGATCTGCCGTTTTCCCCTTTTCTCGCTGTCACATACTCTGTCTGCCGCCGGTTTACACTCCTCTTTCTTATCACTGTCCGGACTGCCGCCAGCGCCAGCAAGCCCACCAACGCTCCGGCAGTATCTATCATTACATCCGAAAACTGGCCGCTTCTCCCTTCCACAAACAGCTGATGGAACTCATCCGTAGCCGCATATCCAGCCGCAATCAGACAGGGAACCACTATTCCCGCACGAATTCCCGTCTTCCTGTCGATAAATGCACCCGCCGCAAGCAGAGCAAGTACCGCGTATTCCGTGGCATGCGCAGTTTTCCTGACCGGATGGTCGATCCTGGCCGCAAACGCTTCCTGCTCCGCCTGGCTCCACTCATCGAATCCCGGCACAAACACTTCGCCCACCAGCATGCTGACCCAGCTGCTGTCCTCCGCCGACTCATCTCCGGGCCGGGAAGAAAATACAAAAATCAAAACCATGCACGCAATCAGAAGAACAAGGAATATTTTCTTTCTCCGTATCATTTTCCCGTACGGTTCACCTCCTCGTGAGGAATGTCAATCCGCTCCACTTCCCACTTTCCATTCTCAATCACCAGAACCGCCATGGTAATCTCCTGGTTAAACCTTCTCTTTCCACAGCTCCCCGGATTCAGCCAGAGCCGTCCGTCCCTGATTTCCTCCAGATATTTGTGCGAATGCCCGAAAATGACAATCTGAACATCCCCCAGATCCTCCGGCAGTTCCTTCTTGTTATGCACCATATAAAACTTCATTCCCGCAAGCGTAAATTCCTCATGCTGAGGCAGATACTCCGCCCACTCCTTGTCATTGTTCCCGCGCACCACATAGAACGGCGCGTCCGCCTTCATATTCTGTCTGATTTCATCTATCATCTTCTGCGAATTGATATCTCCGCCATGAACAACCGCATCACACTCCGCAATCACGGACTTCACCTGATCGCGCAACAGTCCGTGCGTATCTGAAAGTACAGCAATTCTCATCTTTCGGTTCTCTCCTTTCCAATATCCCGATTATACTCTGTCCCGCCTGATATGTATATCCCATTTTTATTTTCTGAATATTTTGAATATTTAAATTAAATATATTTTTTATCAGATTTTATCATGACATTCCAGGCTTTGTAAGTTATTATAAATACATCAAAAGAAAAGGAGAACGGACCACCAAAAACTTAAATTAAAAACCGGAAATTCTAAAGAAAAGAGGTATAGTCCAATGGGAAGGTAAAGAAAAACACAAAAAACACTATTCAAAAGAATAGTTTCAGATAGATATCAACTAAATAAGGAGGTAGAGCCCATGGATGTAATAAGCTGAAAATCCACTGTACGAAGAGAAAATCGATACAGTGGATTTTTTATTTTCTTCTATTTATAAGAAGACTCTGGCTTCTCATTCGAAAGCAGATGTTTCCCAGACCATCAGATAATCTTTCTCACCGGTATTCTCATCTACGCCGGCCTCATCAATCCGAAATCCTTCCCGCTCATAGAATCGAACCGCCCCGGAATTCTTCTGATACAC